>JAEEOD010000024.1 GCA_016284115.1 Bacteroidaceae bacterium | reverse complement strand
TATCTGAGCAATCATTAAAACAAATAGGAGCTTCTTTCTATCATATCGACAGGGGTGGAGATATAACATATCATGGACCAGGGCAGTTGGTTTGCTATCCAATCCTTGATCTAGAACGATATCATTTAGGACTAAAAGAATATATTTATTTATTAGAAGAAACAGTAATTCTCCTTTGTTCTTTATATGGCATTAATGCTATGCGATTGGATAAGGCTACAGGCGTTTGGTTGGATGCTCATACTCCTCGTGCTCGCAAAATTTGTGCGATAGGAGTAAGGAGTAGCAGATATGTTACCATGCATGGTTTTGCCTTAAATGTTAATACTGACCTTCGCTATTTCAGCTATATTAATCCTTGTGGATTTGTTGATAAAGGAGTTACTTCCCTTGCTCAAGAATTACGAACTAATGTACCCATGGAGGATGTTAAACACCATCTTTCAGAGATAATGATAGAATTACTTAAAAAAGAATTATGAAGATAACGTCAGCTGAATTTGTTATTAGTAACACAGATGTGAACAAGTGCCCAAAAACGGGCTTTCCTGAATATGCTTTCATTGGTAGGAGTAATGTCGGTAAATCAAGCTTAATCAATATGTTAACTGGATTTAAGAAGTTGGCTATGACTTCTTCTACACCAGGAAAGACGTTGCTCATCAATCATTTCTTAATTAACAAGCAATGGTATTTGGTGGATTTGCCTGGATATGGTTATGCTAATCGCAGTAAAAAAGGTGTTGCTGATATACAACGTGTTATTGGGACATATCTGGAAAACCGTATGGAGATGACCTGTCTTTTCGTATTGATTGATAGCCGTCTAGAACCACAAAAGATTGATCTGAGTTTCATGAACTGGCTTGGTGAAAATCAAATTCCTTTTGCCATTGTATTTACGAAAGTCGATAAGCTGTCTAAATCACGTACAAATAGCAATATTAAAATATATCTTGAAAAGTTGAAAGAACAATGGGACGAGCTCCCTCCGTATTTTATAACTTCCTCACTTAGTGGAGCAGGGAAAGAAGAGATATTGTCTTATATCGACTCGATAAATAGTACACTGACCAAAAAAAATATATAATTGTTCACTTTTTTAATAAAAGTGTGCAATGATACAAACTATTTTTTGTAAATTTGCGGTCTTGTTTAGAAGAATATATACAGTTTGATTAAAAGAAATATTGAAAATGAGCTTACTATCAGAGAAGTTAGGTAAATACCAAGAGCCTCAATATTACAAGGCTAAGGGCATCTATCCCTATTTCCGAGAGATTGACAGTCACCAAGGCACCGAAGTCATGATGAGCGGCAAGAAAGTCTTAATGTTTGGCTCAAACGCTTATACAGGCCTAACCTATGACCAGAGAATTATTAACGCTTCTATAGAGGCTACTAAAAAGTATGGAACTGGTTGCGCAGGATCACGTCTGTTGAATGGTACACTTGATTTACATGTTCAGCTTGAGAAAGAACTTGCTGCCTTTTTAGGTAAAGAAGAAGCCATGTGTTTCTCTACAGGTTTCACTGTGAACGAAGGGGTTATTCCTCAATTAGTGGGACGTGGAGACTATATCATATGTGATGACCGTGATCATGCTTCAATTGTAGATGGTCGTCGCCTTTCTTTTGCTACCCAGTTGAAATACAAACACAATGATATGGATGCATTAGAAAAAGAGCTGAAGAAGTGTGAACCTAATGCTATAAAGTTGATTGTTGTCGATGGCGTCTTTTCAATGGAAGGTGATTTGGCAAATTTGCCTGAGATTATTCGACTGAAGAAGAAATATAACGCATGTGTTTATGTAGATGAAGCACATGGTATTGGCGTGTTTGGTAAACAAGGACGTGGTGTTTGTGATTATTTTGGTGTAACTGACGATGTTGAAATTATAATGGGTACATTCAGCAAATCACTTGCATCTTTGGGCGGTTTTGTGGCTGGCGAGTCTCCAGTTATCAACACCTTGCGTCACAGTGCACGCTCATACATATTCCAGGCTAGTAGTACTCCAGCTGCAACCGCTGCTACCATTGAAGCCCTTCATATCATTCAGAGCGAACCAGAGCGACAGGAGAAACTTTGGGAAATAACAAACTATGCTTTAGAAGAATTCCGCAACGCAGGTTTTGAGATAGGTGATACTCAGTCACCAATTATCCCCCTGTATGTTCGCGATACATATAAGACGTTTGCTGTGACTAGATCAGCATTTGATGAAGGTATTTTTATTAATCCGGTTATTCCACCAGCATGTGCTCCTCAAGACACTTTAGTACGTGTTGCTTTGATGGCAACTCACACGAAAGAACAGATTGACTATGCAGTGGAACATCTTGCAAAATGTTTCCGAGAATTAGACATTATTCATTAAAAATGTGTGATTAATATTTTTTTTCTAGAAATATTTTGAATTAATAAAAAACCTATTTATCTTTGCAAAAGAAATATAACAGGCAAAACATATTAAATCTCTCTGTAAGTTTTTGAATTAGATGTTGTAGTGAATGGGGGAGAAGGAATGTGAATTTCTTCTCCCTCAGTTTTTTTATTTGAAAACTATTATTTACCTTTGACACGTGTAAACCTTAAACTGTATTGCCATGAATCAATCTGTCGTTTATAAATTCCTGTTTAATACTTTACTGTTTCTCTCATCATGTGTTGTAATGGCCCAGAATTATGGGGTTACACATACAGGTAGAAATACAGGACAGTCTCAATATCCTTTAAAAGAATATCATGAACTTGAGAATCCTGTACAAGTTAATTATGAATTATGGAATGGTATCGAAGGTAAGCATGTTGTATGGGGATCTATTGATGAACGCTATAAACAAGAAGAACCACCCCAGATTTTGCAAGCAAAGTCAATAGAGGTTACGGCATGGAGAGGAGAACGTGTACATTCACAATTTGTAGTTTATGGAAATGAATACATCAGAAACTTAAAGTTTGAAGTATCAGATCTTGTTTCGCGACAAGGGAATATCATTGGTCAGGATAGGTTGCTGAAAGGATTTGTTCGTTATGTAATGACCGATGAATTAAACAAAGATGGGAAAAGTGGCTGCAGTAGGCGCCCAGATGCTTCTTTATGGGATTCTACGTTAGTGGCTGATGTAATTGACCATATAGCAACCGAGTTGGAAGTTAAAGCTTTTAACACCCAAGCTGGTTGGATACGTGTATGGGTGCCACAAGATGCTCCTTCTGGGGACTATGCAGGAACTGTAACTGTAAAAGACGGCAATATTATCCTTGACAAATTAACGCTCAGATTGCATGTAAAGAATCACGTGTTGCCTATGCCTGAAGAATGGTCTTTCCATCTTGATTTGTGGCAAAACCCTTATGCAGTAGCACGGTATTATCAGGTAGAACCATGGAGTGATGCTCATATGGAAGCAATGAAACCTATTATGAAGCTTTATCAGCAAGCTGGTGGAAAGGTAATCACAGCTTCTATTATGCACAAGCCATGGAATGGTCAGACATTTGATTATTTTGAATCAATGGTGACGTGGATAAAGAAACTTGATGGCTCATGGGCATTTGACTTCGCCATTTTCGACAAATGGGTTGAGTTTATGATGAGTTTGGGCATAAACAAAGAGATTGGCTGTTATTCAATGGTTCCTTGGGCGTTATCCTTCCAATACTTTGACCAAGCGACTAATTCCTTTAAATATTTACATGCCGAGCCTGGTGATGCTGCTTATGATGAGATGTGGACTGCGATGCTTTCTGCTTTTGCCAAACATTTGCGTGAGAAAGGATGGTTTGACATAACTCATATAGCCATGGATGAGAGGTCAATCGATGTAATGCTGAAGACACTTAAAGTGATTCGCAAGGCCGATCCTAATTTTAAAATATCAATGGCTGGCAGTCTATACGATGAGTTGGTTGATGAGCTTAATGATTATTGCATTACAATGAGTCAAAAATGGGCTGATGATATCATTGAGAAACGCCGTAATGAAGGAAAGATTACGACTTTCTATACTTGTTGCGCTGAAGCATATCCCAATACATTTACTTTTAGTGCCCCAGCTGAGGCTGAGTGGTTAGGTTTATATGCTTTAAAAGCCAATCTTGATGGTTATCTGCGCTGGGCATTCAATAGTTGGGTACAAGAACCCTTGCTTGATAGTCGTTACATTACTTGGGCTGCTGGTGATACTTATTTGGTCTATCCCGAGGCACGTACAAGTATTCGATTTGAGCGTTTAGTATCAGGAATTCAAGATAATGAGAAGATAAAGATACTTAGAAAAGAATTGAAGCCAACTGCCTTAAAGAGGCTTGATAAGATACTTAGCACTTTTGATGAAACTAAGTTGCCAACCATATCTGCTTCTTCTTTTGTTAAGAACGTAAAGGCAGAAATAGATAGGTTCTAAGAGTTTCTTATTAGTGAAACAGAAGTTTTTTTTGAAAAAAATGCAAGAACGCTTGCATGTGTGAAAAATAAGTTTTACCTTTGCAACGCTTTTTAAAAAAGCCTTCGGGGTGTAGCGCAGTCCGGTTAGCGCACCTGCTTTGGGAGCAGGGGGTCCCAAGTTCGAATCTTGGTACCCCGACAGGAATGGATTAAGGTTGATAAAAAAGAAAAAGGCAGTTGCGATTCTATCATTATCGTGACTGCCTTTTTTTAAATCATATGACAATGAAGAGGGAAGAGCAGATTAAGAGAATTCAAGATTGTAATAAAATCTGGGATTTTGTAGTCATTGGAGGTGGAGCTACAGGTTTAGGTTGTGCAGTTGACGCCGCATCTCGAGGCTATCAAGTAGCTATGCTGGAACAAGATGACTTCGCTAAATGTACATCAAGTCGAAGCACCAAATTGGTACATGGTGGTGTTCGTTATCTCCAAAAAGGAGATGTAATGCTTGTATTGGAAGCTTTGCATGAGAGAGGCCGTATGAAAGCTAATGCTCCTCATCTGGTAAAAAACCAGTCATTCGTAATTGCCAATTATACATGGTGGGACAATTTTCTCTATTTCTGTGGGCTTACCTTTTATGATATGCTTTCATGGGGATTTGGATATGGACATTCTAAATTCATTCGTAAAAAAAGTGTATTGCATAGGCTGCCTGCAATTAAACAACAAGGGTTAAAGGGAGGAATTGTATATCATGATGGACAATTTGATGACTCTCGTATGGCGATTAATCTGGCTGAAACATGCATAGAACAAGGTGGTGTTGCGATTAATCATATGAAAGTAATTGGCATATCACACAATGCTAAAGGTAAGATTTGTGGGGTGAAGGCTGTTGATAATGAGACTGGCGATATTTATGAGATTCATGCTAAAGCTGTGATAAATGCTGCAGGTATTTTTGTAGATGAAGTAATGAAGTTAGATGAATCAGGGCATAAGCCGATGGTAAAGCCCAGTCAAGGTGTTCATCTTATATTAGATATGAAGTTCCTTCAAGGAAATGATGCTTTGATGGTACCTAAAACCAGTGATGGTAGGGTGCTGTTTGCTGTCCCTTGGCACAACAGAGTTGTAGTGGGTACAACAGATGTGTTGCGTGAATATCCTGAAAGTGAGCCACGTGCATTAGAAGAAGAAATAGACTTCATACTTAAGACTGCTGGTTTGTATATGGTACCTGCTCCTACTCGCGAGGATATAATAGGTGTATTCGCTGGACAAAGACCATTGGCGGCGCCTAAAAAAGAAGGTAAAAGTGCTAAAGAAATATCGCGTAGCCATAAAATTATAGTTTCTGACAATGACCTAATAACCATCACTGGTGGTAAGTGGACAAGCTATAGATTGATGGCTGAGGACACTATTGATAAGGCAATTGCCATGAAATTGGTGGAGAAACGCAAGTGTGTCACTAAACATTTAAAGATTCATGGTTGGCGACCCAATCCCGACCTTACCAATCATTATTATATATATGGTAGTGACGAATCTGCTCTACATCAGTTGGAACAGGAAACTCCCTTGTATCAAGAGAGAATATCACCTAATTATGATTATACAATTGGTGAGGTGATATGGGCCGTAAGGCACGAGATGGCTCGCACATTGGACGATGTGTTAGCTCGCAGGGTTCGCCTTCTATATATTGATGCTCGTGAGGCTTTGAGGGTAGCACCTAAGGTTGCCAAAGTCATGGCATTAGAATTGGAGATGCCTGAATCGTGGATAGATGAGCAGATAGCTGAATTTACGTCTATCACCAAGAACTACATTGTGGAAAAATAAATATGTACATACTTGTTGTGCGTTTATGAATAAATTATTTTTTTACAAATGAAAGAACAGATTTTTCAGTTAAGGAAAAAGGCTGTTCGTTTCCGCCAGTTCCAGAATAGTCCGTATGCGGCTTTTCATAGTCTGAAGGTCGAGGTCACCATTGGTGTGCTGTCAGTGGCTACATTGACATTTGCCACACCAGACACTGCCTCGGCTCAGGTAGCTCTAAACTCGCAACAGGGTCAGGAGAAACTCTACGAATTGGAAGAGGTGGAAGTGACCAGCAGTCGTGCGCCACTAACACTTGGACAGTCGGCACGATTGGTAACTGTGCTGGATCGAGAGGCAATAGCCGCTGCCCCTGCGCAAAGTGTGAACGACCTACTTAAACTCGCTGCAGGTGTAGATGTCCGCCAGCGAGGTCCTATCGGGGCACAAACTGACATCAGTGTTCGTGGAGGGACGAACGAACAAATTACCATTCTTCTTAATGGCATTAATATCAATGACCCTCAGACAGGGCATAACACTGCCGATTTTCCAGTTGACATTTCTGATATAGAACGTATTGAGGTACTTGAAGGACCTGCAGGGCGAGTGTATGGCACATCATCTTTGGTGGGTGCCATTAACATTGTTACTCGCAAAGATAACCAATCAAGTGCCAATGTTCATTTTGAGTCAGGATCTTATGGCTATGTTTCTGGAGGGGGCAGAGCCAATGTGGTGACTGGAGACTTCAACAACCAGCTGTCAGCTTCTTATGTCAAGAGTGATGGTTATAGCCGCAACCAAGCAGGAAGTTTGAATAGTGATTTCAATACGCTGAAGCTGTTTTATCAAGGGAACTACAACAGTGAGGAGGTCACCATCAGTTGGCATGCTGGTTTGAGTAACAAAAACTTCGGATCTAATACATTCTATAGCGCCAGGTTCGATGATCAGTTCGAGCATACTTTGAAACTTTTTACAGCCGTTCAAGCTGAAACAAAGGGCTTCTTCCATTTTACCCCTTCCATATACTGGAATCGCGGCCATGACCGATTCGAACTTTTCCGTGCCAGTGAAGAAAAGGTACCTTTCAACTATCATCGTACTGACGTTTTTGGTGTAAACCTCAACAGCTATGTTGAGTGGTCAATGGGCAAGACAGCCTTTGGCGCAGAGTTTCGCAATGAAGATATCATCAGTGGCAATTTGGGAGAACCGCTGAATGCTCCTCGCGAAATTCATGGTACCGATAGGCAATATACCTTAGGATTGAACCGTAGCAATCTGAGTTTCCACATTGAACACAATGTGTTACTGAGAAACTTTACCATTAGCGCTGGTGTGATAGCAGTAAAGAATACTTGGAATGAGATGCCTTTTAGGCTTTACCCTGGTGTAGATATTAGTTGGCAATTTGCCAAAAAACTCAAAGCATATGCTTCTTTCAACACTTCCTTGCGAATGCCTTCATTCACAGAACTTTATTATTCTGTGGGTGGGCACAAGGCTGATAAATACCTGAAGCCTGAGGAGATGCA
>JAEEOD010000306.1 GCA_016284115.1 Bacteroidaceae bacterium | reverse complement strand
ATTGATCAAAGTAAGGATACCTTTGCGAGGAGAGCGTATCTGCGCATCTTCCAACGTGCGACGCATCTCGTTCATGCTCTTGGTACTGATGTTCAGCTCCAGTTCCTTCACTTTCAGGTCGGCTTCCTTTACTCGTCTTTCGTTAGCCAATTGCTGACGGAGTTGCTGCAATGCCAGGCGCTCTGTATTATAATCTAACTCGGCTTGGCGTACTCGATCGGTGGTGCCACTGCCCAGACTATCCAAGCGTCTTTCGTTGCGTAGATTTACTTCCATGCTGCTTAGCTTCATCTCCTCTACCTCTACCTTCATAGCCAAGTCGCTGAGAAAAGTTTCATTGTTTACTCGCAGCTGTTCTAACTGTAATGCTTTCATGTGTTGCTCGTCACTCAGTTTGCCATAGTCTGTTTCTGCACTAAGTAAGTCCAACTTCATAATTGGCGTACCAACATCCACACTATCGCCACCTCTTTTATATATATCTATGATGCGTGTAGTGATGGGGGAATTAATGATTTCCTCAATGGCGGGCGACACTTTGCCTGTGGCTGTAACACTCACTTCAATAGTGCCTCTACTTACCTTACTCACCGTCAGCTCTTCTCTGCTAACACTGGTACGCATCAAGCTCATCACGATGATTCCCGCAACTAATACGCAACCTCCTATTATGCCACCTTTAATAAGTTTCTTCCGGCGAGCCAGGTCTTTTTCTTCTTTTGTTATCTGTCTATCCATATTATTATTGTTATTTGCGCTTATTATATCGCAATTGCCGTGCCAAAAACATAAGTTACTGGTAATGAGGATAGACATATAAAAAGAGGTGTCCGTATTCGGACACCTCTTTATTAATATAGTACAGCATTTTACTCTTTATTCGCTCTCTTGCGCTCAATCTCGTCGAGGATGATTTTGCGCATACGCATAGATTTGGGCGTTACCTCCACGTATTCGTCCTCCTTGATGTACTCTAAGGCTTCCTCTAAAGAGAACTGTACGGGTGGGGTGAGGCGTACCTTGTCATCGGAACCTGAGGCACGCATATTGGTGAGCTTCTTGGACTTGGTGACGTTGATGACCAAATCTCGCTCATGCACATGCTCACCCACTACCTGACCAGCATAGACCTCATCTTGTGGGAAAATAAAGAAACGTCCACGGTCTTGCAACTTGTCCAAAGCATAGGCAAAGGCAGTACCTGCTTCCATAGCTACCATAGAGCCGTTGATACGACGAATGATGTCGCCCTTATAAGGTTGGTATTCCTTGAAACGGTGTGCCATGATGGCCTCACCAGCTGAAGCAGTCAGCACATTGGTACGCAAACCGATGATGCCACGTGATGGGATACTGAATTCCAGATTTACACGATCAGCACCACCATCCTCCATCTTCAGCAGGTCGCCCTTACGACGGGTCACCATATCTATAATCTTACTGCTAAAGTCGGTAGGCACATTGCTGGTGAGTTCCTCAACGGGCTCACATTTTACGCCGTCAATCTGCTTATAGATTACTTGAGGCTGACCAACCTGCAACTCATAGCCCTCACGACGCATGGTCTCAATCAGCACAGAGAGATGCAACACACCACGACCAGATACAATCCACTTGCCTTCCACCTCTGCCTTATCCACACGCAGAGCCAAATTTTTGTCGAGCTCACGCTCCAGGCGTTCCTGGATGTGGCGAGAGGTGACATACTTGCCCTCTTGTCCGTAGAAAGGAGAGTCATTGATGGTGAAGAGCATACTCATGGTAGGCTCGTCAATAGTAATAGGAGGCAAAGCCTCGGGATTCTCGAAATCGCAGATGGTATCGCCAATCTCGAAGTTGTCCAGACCCACGATAGCGCAGATATCGCCTGAGCCCACTTCAGTCACACGTTTACGACCCATACCCTCGAAAGTATGCAGTTCCTTGATTTTAGTCTTTGTAAGTTCACCATTACGATGAGCCAAGGTGACGTTCACCCCCTCTTGGATGACACCACGATGCACACGACCTACGGCGATACGACCTGTATAAGATGAATAGTCCAAAGAGGTAATCAGCATCTGAACGGTACCTTCCAACTGCTCAGGAGCAGGGATGTTGTCGATGATGCAGTCCAACAGAGGAGTAATATCTTCTGTTGGTTGCTTCCAGTCGGTACTCATCCAACCATTCTTGGCAGAACCATAGATCACCGGATAGTCTAATTGCTCTTCTGTAGCGTCGAGGTTGAACATCAAATCAAACACCATCTCGTTTACTTCCTCAGGGCGACAATTAGGCTTATCCACCTTGTTCACTACGACAATGGGCTTCAGACCAATCTGAAGGGCTTTCTGCAACACAAAGCGGGTTTGTGGCATAGGGCCTTCGAAGGCATCTACCAGCAAAAGACAACCATCAGCCATATTGAGCACACGCTCTACCTCGCCACCGAAATCGCTGTGTCCCGGGGTATCTATGATGTTAATCTTTGTACCTTTATAATTAATAGACACGTTCTTCGAGAGAATCGTGATGCCACGTTCACGTTCCAGTTCGTTGTTGTCCAGCATCAACTGACCAGTTGACTGGTTGTCACGAAACAGGTTGCCTGCCAGCAACATCTTGTCAACCAAAGTGGTCTTACCATGGTCAACGTGAGCAATAATGGCAATATTTCTAATGTTCTGCATACCTATATTCTTGAAAGTGGGGGCAAAATTAGTAAAAATTTCCCAAATATTGCTTGTCAATTCAAATATATTGTGTACCTTTGCCCCGCATTTAACGATTTACAATCAATTTTTTATTTAGTATTATGTATTTAGACGCTGCTAAAAAGAAGGAAATCTTCGAGAAGTACGGAAAGTCCAACACTGATACTGGCTCACCTGAGGCCCAGATAGCATTGTTCTCATACCGTATCTCTCACCTGACCGA
>JAEEOD010000305.1 GCA_016284115.1 Bacteroidaceae bacterium | reverse complement strand
GAAGGAAATCTTCGAGAAGTACGGAAAGTCCAACACTGATACTGGCTCACCTGAGGCCCAGATAGCATTGTTCTCATACCGTATCTCTCACCTGACCGAGCATTTGAAGGTCAACAAGAAGGATTATACTACTGAAAGATCTTTGACTATGTTGGTAGGTAAGCGTCGTCGCCTGCTGAAGTATCTGCAGGATCGCGACATCAATCGCTACCGTGCTATCGTCAAGGCTCTTGGCTTGCGCAAGTAATTATCTTGCAGCAAAACGTTTAAAAGGGGAAGTCTCAACGACTTCCCCTTTTTTATTGCACACTGTGCAATGAATCTGACGTAAATTAACATCATTTCACTATATATGGTGTAAAAGTTACATGCAAAATACTAACTTTGCCATATAATTATTTTGTGCAAATGATTATTGCACAAATATATACAAATTGTGCAACCATTTTAAAAGAAGTATATTTACAAGTTAATTATTATATGTGGCAACTATCAGAAAAGACTATTGGTCAATGGCTGGAATACTGGGCAGCCAATACTCCCGATAAAGAATTTATAGTGTATTCAGACCGTGATATGCGGTGGACCTTCAAGCAATTTAACGATCGTGTTGACCGTCTCGCTATGGGCTTGTTGGCTATAGGTGTGAAAAAAGGCACCCATGTGGGTATCTGGGCAAGTAACATTCCCGATTGGAACACCATGTTCTTTGCATGCAGTAAGATTGGCGCCATCTCTATTATGGTCAATACCAATTTCAAGCAATTTGAGATTGAGGACATGGTGCACAAGAGCGACATGGAGGTACTTTGTATCGTGGAGCATGAGAAGGACAATAACTTCATGGATATGACCTATCAGATGCTGCCTGAGTTGAAAACACAAGAGAAAGGGCATCTTAACAGTGCGGCATTCCCTACCATGAAGACGGTGATTTATATGGGTACCGAACAGCATCGAGGCATGTTTACCATCAACGAACTGATGACGATGGGGCTGACCGTAGGAGAGGGTACCTATCAAAAGGCGAAGAACGCTTGTAGCTGTTATGACGCCATCAACATACAATATACCAGTGGTACTACGGGTTTTCCAAAAGGTGCTACGCTTTCTCATTATGGCATTTGCAACAATGGTCACTTGACGGGAGTACACTTGGACTTCACGCCTGACACCCGACTTTGTATCTGTGTACCATTGTTCCATTGCTTCGGTTTGGTACTGGGCGTGTTGAATTGCTTGACACACGGTTGTACTATGGTGATAGTAAAAAGGTTTGATCCACTGATGGTATTGGCCAGCATTCACAAGGAACGTTGCACCTCACTCTATGGTGTACCTACTATGTATATCAATATATTGAACCATCCAATGTTTGACTTGTTCGACTTAAGTAGTCTGCATGCAGGCATTATGGCTGGTTCTCTTTGTCCAGTTCCTCTGATGAAAGAGGTGGAGAAAAAGATGCACATGATAGTGACCAGTGAATATGGATTGACAGAGGCCTCTCCTGGTATGACGCAGACTCGTTGGGATGACCCGTTTGAGGTGCGTTGCACAACCGTTGGACGTGAGTTCGAGCATACTGAGGTGAAGGTGTTGGATGAGGACGGCAACGAGTGTCCTATCGGTGTGGAGGGCGAGCTATGTAATAAGGGTTATAGCAATATGCTGGGCTATTACAAGGACCCTGAGGCGACCGCCCAACTGATTGACAAAAATGGATGGTTGCATAGTGGCGACATCGGTTTCAAAGATGAACAGGGTAACTTCCATGTGACTGGACGTATCAAGGATATGATAATCCGAGGTGGTGAGAACATTTATCCTAGTGAGATTGAGGCTTATCTGCAACGAATGCCTGAAATCAAGATGGTGCAGGTGGTGGGTGTGCCTTCCAAGAAATATGGCGAAAGCGTGGGAGCTTTCATCATTCTGAATCCCGATTGCCAGTTGACGGACTTGGATATCAGAGAGTTCTGCAATGGTAAGATTGCCCGATACAAGATACCTAAATACATCTTCTTTGTGGATGAGTACCCACTTACGGGTAGTGGTAAGGTGCAAAAATATAAGCTTCGTGAACTGAGTCTGGAGCTTTGCAAGAAACAAGGAATTGAGGTGATATAATAAAGAAGGGAGCTGTAAAGCCCCCTTTCTTTTTATTCTTCTTGTTTCGCCTTGAACGCCAAAGCATACATTCGCATTTGCTTCATCATTGCTAGCAAGCCATTACTACGGGTGGGCGACAAGTGCTCACGCAAGCCAATCTGCTCGATGAAGTAGAGGTCGGCATTCAGGATATCATCTGGCGTTTGGTTATCCAATACACGAATCAGCAGGGTGATGATGCCCTTCACAATCAAGGCATCGCTCTCTGCCTGGAAGTGTATCTTGCCCTCGTCGGTAAGGTCGGCTTGCAACCACACACGGCTTTGGCATCCCTCAATCAGGTTGCTCTCGTTTCTGTATTTTTCATCGAGGGGTTCCTGGTCGTTGCCCAGGTCAATAAGCAATTGGTATTTGTCCATCCAATCGTCGTAGTCGCTAAACTCGGCGATGATATCGTCTTGTATTTCGTTTATTGTCATAGCTTACTTTTCATTATAAATAACCTGTAACAAAGTCTGTCCAACGGCTTTGAGCGTTGGCACCGTAATCACATCCATATCATCCTTCACCGTATGCCAGTGTTCGAAGAAGGTATATTGCTGACTAGTGGGTATGATATCGATGGTTGGGATACGGGCAATCTTATTGATAAACAGATGGTCGTCGGTAGCTCCACCACCTCCTTGTGCTACGAAATAGTTGTCGTAGCCAATCGTCTTGGCAGCTCTCCATACCTTTCTATTGATATCGCGTGCGAATTGCTCGGAAAAATATTCATACTGGAAACGGGCATTAGCTCCTCCCACCATATCTAATAATATACCGAAGCGAGCATTGTAGCCTTGCATATGAGGCGAACGAGCCCAATACTGTGAACCCAAGCACCATGAGTTTTCGTCGCTCAAGCCAGAATCACGATGGTTACCCACATCCTCTGCATCCAAGAGAATAATGTCGATGCCAATCGTTGTGGGTTGCTGTTGTAATTGGCGTGCTACCTCCAATAATACACCTACACCACTGGCTCCGTCATTGGCACCTAAGATGGGGGTATAATGTTTAGAAGCATCAGGGTCGTTATCTGCCCAAGGACGACTGTCCCAGTGGGCAAACAAAGCCACACGTTTCTTTGCCTCGGGATTGAATGCACCGATAATATTGCGTGCCTTCAGCAATTTGCCCTCGTAGGAAGTAAGGTCGGCACGTTGATTATACACCTGGGCGCCATATTGTGCCAACTTGTCAGCGAGGTAGTCGCCACAAGCATCGTGAGCGGTTGTGTTCATGACACGAGGACCGAAATCCACTTGTGCCTTCACGAAGTAGAAAGCACTGTCGGCATTAAACTGTGGCACGTTCACCACATTTCGAGTGGTGGCATCGTCTCCCTCAGCCCCCTTAGTTTCTCCTCCACAAGCCACGAAGTTCACCAACCACAGCATTGTCATCAATAAATATCTCATATTTGTCATTCAAATTTCAAAGTTACTGCTTTCTTACTTACTTTCAACTGCACCTTGGCACCCTCAATGATGGGTACATTCATCGGTACATGTCCAACTGGGAAACCATAGCAAATAGGGTAGTGGTATTCTTTCAGCATATCTGACAAAGCAGGATAAAGTTCCTTACCCAACTGCTTGTGCTCCTCAAACTCGGTGAATTGGCAGATAATCAAACCAGCCAATTTATCGAGAAATCCACTTAGTTTGAGGTTGTAGAACATTCGCTCTATGGCATGTGGCTTCTCGCCCACATCTTCCACGAAGAGGATGGTGCCCTTAGGATGAATGTCATAGGGTGTACCTAATAGTCCATGCCATACTGCCATGTTACCTCCTCTGATAATACCCTCGGCCTTGCCTGTATGATTCAAAGGGTTGCCCTCGCATTGATAATGTTGCTGGGCATTCACCCCAAACAGAATATCGTGGATAGCTTGGTTGCAATAGTCCTCATTACCCAATTCTATGAGGTGCTTCAACATAGGGGCATGCAACGAGGCAAACCCCTCAGCTTGTATGCCACAATGCAAAGCAGTGATGTCGCTAAAGCCAATTAGCCATTTGGGGTGCTGACGGAACTTGGTAAAATCTAGTTTAGCCAGTAGGTTGTTGGCACCATAGCCCCCACGACTACAGAAGATGGCCTTGCAATAGGGGTCATCCATCGCCCTTTGCAAATCACCCAAGCGTTGTTGCACCGTTCCGGCAAAATTGCCATACTTCGCGCTAACATTTCGTCCTTTGTTCACCTTCAGCCCCCAAATCTTGAGGCATTGGATACCACCTTTCAGGATATCGGGCTCGATAATGCTCGATGGCGACACTACCGTCACCTTATCGCTTTTCTGCAAAAACGGAGGATATTTGAAACAATTTACCATACGTTAGTTGTTTTATGTCTGCAAAGTTACAACTCTTGCAACAATTATCACGATGTTTTGCCATAAAAAATGCTCCTGACTAGTAAGCCAGGAGCATAAGTCTTGAAGTATGTAATCAATAATTACTCTTCTTTACGAGGGTTGAAAGCTGGGCGCGGACGGCGTTCGCCATTGCCACGATGTTCACCACGATCTTGATGCTCACCACGCTCAGGGCGATCTGTACGTTCTGGACGAGGACGACGCTCTGGGCGTTCCTGGTAACCCTCTGGCTTAGGTAGCAACACCTTGTGAGAGAGTTTGAATTTACCAGTCTTTGGATCAATGTCGAGCAATTTCACCTGGATGTCATCGCCTTCCTTGATGCCAGCTTCCTCAACGGTCTCCAAACGTTTCCAGTCAATCTCAGAGATGTGAAGCAGACCATCCTTGCCAGGCAGGAACTCTACAAACACACCATAAGGCATGATAGAGCGAACCTTACCAGTATAAACTTCGCCAACCTCAGGTACAGCTACGATAGCCTTGATCATAGCCACAGCTGCATCGATAGCCTCCTTGTTGTTGGCAGCAATTTCTATACGTCCGCCTTCTTCTACCTCTTCGATAGAGATAGTGGTCTTGGTCTCTTCCTGCATACCCTGGATAATCTTTCCGCCCGGGCCAATCACTGCACCGATGAACTCCTTAGGAATCATCATGGTTACGATGCGAGGAGCATGAGGCTTGAGGTCTTCACGAGGCTCTGCAATGCAATCAGTTAACTTACCGAGAATGAACTCACGACCCTGCTTAGCTTGCAACAATGCCTTCTCCAGAATCTCATAGCTCAAGCCATCTACCTTAATATCCATCTGGGTAGCGGTAATACCATCACGAGTGCCAGTTACCTTGAAGTCCATATCGCCCAGGTGATCCTCATCACCTAAGATATCTGAAAGTACTACGTACTTGTCGCTTTCTGAGTCCTTAATCAGACCCATAGCGATACCAGATACAGGCTTCTTGATCTTCACACCAGCATCCATCAGTGCCAATGTACCAGCACAAACGGTAGCCATAGATGATGAACCATTTGACTCGAGGATATCAGAAACCACCCGTACTACATAAGGATAGTCAGCAGGAATCTGACCCTTCAATGCACGCCAAGCCAGATGCCCATGACCAATCTCACGACGGCCTACGCCACGCTGAGCCTTAGCCTCACCTGTTGAGAATGGAGGGAAGTTATAGTGCAGCAAGAAACGCATCTTGCTCTGGTCGAGTACATCATCAACGATCTTCTCGTCCTGCTTGGTACCCAAAGTACAAGTGGATAGTGACTGTGTCTCACCACGAGTAAAGATAGCTGATCCATGAGGACCAGGCAGTGGACTTACTTCGCACCAGATAGGACGAATCTCGGTAGGAACACGGCCATCCAAGCGGGTACCCTCATCAAGCACGCAACGGCGCATAGCATCGCGAGTAACATCAGAGAAGTAGCGGTCAATCATAGCAGCCTTCTCTTCGAGCTCTTCCTCAGTGAACTGAGCCTTGAACTCATCGCAGATAGCGGTGGCGTTGTCCTCACGCTTATGTTTGTCAGCGCAACCTTCCTTAGCCAGGTCATAAAGACGCTGATAACTGAATTCGCGTACAGCCTTGCGCAACTCTTCATCATTCTCCTCGTGGTTATACTCACGTTTCACAGTAGAACCTACCTCTTCTGCCAGCTCCATCTGGGCCTTGCACATCACCTTGATAGCGTCATGACCAGCCTTGAGGGCACCCAGCAAATCTTGCTCTGATACCTCACTCATCTCACCTTCTACCATCATGATGTTGTCGTAGGTAGCACCTACCATAATATCCATGTCAGCTTTTGCAAGCTGTTCGAAAGTCGGATCAATTACATATTGGCCATCTACGCGTGCTACGCGCACCTCGCTGATAGGACCATTAAAAGGAATGTCAGACACTGCTAATGCAGCTGATGCAGCAAGACCAGCCAATGCGTCTGGCATGTCAACGCCATCGGCAGAGAAAAGGATGATGTTTACATATACCTCAGCGTGGAAGTTGTCAGGGAACAAAGGACGTAAAGCGCGATCCACCAGACGGCAAGTCAGGATTTCGTAGTCTGAAGCCTTGCCCTCACGCTTGGTAAAGCCACCAGGAAAGCGGCCAAATGAAGCGTATTTTTCTCTATACTCTACCTGTAAAGGCATGAAATCGGTTCCGGGAACTGCATCTTTTGCCGCACAAACAGTAGCTAAGAGCATGGTATTACCCATACGCAGCATAACAGATCCGTCTGCCTGTTTTGCGAGCTTTCCCGTTTCGAGTGTGATGGTTCTTCCATCAGGTAACTCGATCGTCTTAACAATAGGATTAATCATAAAATCTTTAAAAAACTGTGTATATCTTAATAAAAATCGCGCAAAGTTACACATTATATTTATCAAAACCTTATCTTTGCACCGATTTTTGTATAATTGAACTGAAAATTATGAAGAAAACAGCGATTTTAGTCCTTTTTGCAGCACTTATTACCGCTTGTGGCGGCAACAAGCAGCAGTTTACAGTAGAAGGGCAAGTAGATGGTGCAAACGGTAAGACACTTTATTTCGAACAGGCAGCCCTTAATGGCATTCTGTTGACCGACTCCGTGAAGTTAGGCAGTGGTGGTTCGTTCAAGTTCCGCCATGCGGCTCCCGAGGCACCCGATTTCTATCGCCTACGTATAGAAGATAAGATTATCAACTTCTGCGTTGATTCTACCGAGACCATTAAGGTGAATGCTGACTATGCCAAGTTTGCCACCGACTATACTATTGCTGACTCCGACAATAACCTTAAAATCAAAGAGCTCAGTCTGAAATTGGCCGAGTTGCAGAACAAGGTAAATAGTCTTGCTGACAGTTATGAAGCCAACAAGATATCCAACGTGTTGTATAACGATAGTCTTGACCGTCTGATTAATGCCTATAAAGAAGAAATCAAGATGAAGTATATCTATGCTGCTCCTAATACGCCTTATGCTTACCATGCATTGTTCCAGCGTGTTGGTCAGTACAACATCTTCGACCCATTGGGCAATAAGGATGACGTGAAGGCTTTTGGTGCTGTGGCTACCAGCTTCAACAACCTCTATCCACACTCTGAACGCGCTAAGAACATATATAACATCGCTATTAAGGGAATGCGTAACGTTCGTCAGGCTGATGCTGGCATTGAGGTAGCTAAGAATCAGATAGACGAGACAGGCATCATTGATATCGAATTGCGCGATATCGATGGTAACGTTCGTAAACTCAGTGACCTTACGGGTAAGGTAGTGGTACTTGATTTCACCGCTTATGAAACGGATTATTCTGCCGACCATAATCTGACGTTGCGTGAGATGTATGCTAAGTATGCTGACAAGGGCTTGGAGATCTATCAGGTGTCACTCGACAGTAGTGAGCACTATTGGAAAACTGCAGCTGATAAACTTCCATGGGTATGTGTACGAGAGCCGAGAGGTGCTTACTCTGATTTACTCAATCTTTATAACTTCCAGTCGTTGCCTGCTGTTTATGTCATCAACCGTAACAGCGAGTTGAGCGCACGAGTTGACAACTTGGAAAATCTCGAGGCAGCCTTAAAGAAACTGCTTTGAGTACAAAAAAATGACAAAAACCTGCAAAAAAAAGCGTAACTTTTTGTTTGTTATTACATAAAGGCTTATATTTGCAGAGTGAACTTAAGGTAAAAAGGGGTTCCAACGCACTTCAATGTGTTGGAATTCTTTTTTGTTATTGTTGTGGAAAATTATAAAAATAGATATCATGGGATACATTTCAGAAGAAGGCTACAACAAACTTGTAGCGCAATTAAGAGAATTGGAGGCTGTGGAGCGTCCAAAGATCATCGAGGCCATACGTGAGGCACGCGACAAAGGCGATTTGTCGGAAAATGCTGAGTATGATGCCGCCAAAGAGGCCCAGGGCATGCTTGAGGCAAAGATTAATAAGTTGAAACAGACAATTGCCGATTCAAAGATACTCGACACATCTATGCTCAAGGCTGATTCTGTGCAGATACTTACTACTGTAACCCTAAAGAACGTGAAGGCTAATCAGCAGATGTCTTATACCATTGTGTCAGACACAGAGGCCAACTTACGTGAGGGCAAGATTTCTGTTAATACGCCTATTGCTCAGGGGTTGTTGGGCAAGAAGGTAGGCGATGTAGTAGAGATTAAAGTGCCACGTGGTACGATGACGTTTGAGATTCTCAAGATTACCTTATAAATATATTGGAGGAACAGATTATGGCAAGTATTTTTAGTAAGATAGTGGCAGGTGAGATACCTTCACACAAGATTGCCGAGAACGATAAGTTCTATGCTTTTCTTGACATCAACCCATTGGTAATGGGTCATGTGCTGGTGATTCCCAAGCAGGAGATTGACTATATCTTTGATGTGCCTGATGATGATTTGGCTGAGATGATTGTCTTTGCTAAGCACATTGCCATCGCCATCAAGAAAGCCTTTCCTTGCATTAAGGTTGGTATGGGTGTCTTGGGGCTTGAGGTACGACACGCTCACATTCACCTAGTGCCTATGCAAAGTGAGAAAGACCTGATTTTCTCTAATCCGAAGTTACATCCTTCAAACGAGGAACTTGCAGAAGTAGCAGAGAAGATTCGTAAAGAACTATAAGCAATAATCCCCGCCAAATCGGCGGGGATTATTGCTTATATGAAGTCATCTCCATGTTCAATTTGGGTGTCCGCCACATAATTCCTGATAGCACTCGCTTCGTCTTTGGGACAAATTAGCAACACATTATCTGGTTGCGCTGTCGGGAAACGCT
>JAEEOD010000304.1 GCA_016284115.1 Bacteroidaceae bacterium | reverse complement strand
TTGCTCCATGCCGAGCGACAAAAAGCCGGCATTGTCAAAAGGATTTATGTGGTAGGCTGTTTGGCACAGCGTTACAAAGAGGACCTGCAACAAATGATACCCGAAGTGGATGCATTCTACACCTTTTCGGAGTTGCACCAGCTCTTCAAGCTCGACCAATTCGACTTGTTAGCACAGAGTGACCGTCTATTATCCACCCCATCGCATTACGCTTACCTGAAGATTTCCGAAGGTTGTGACCGCAGCTGCTCTTATTGTGCCATCCCGCTGATCCGTGGCAAGCAGGTCTCGAAACCCATTGACATTCTGGTAGAGGAAGCTCGCAAGCTGGCTCAGGCAGGAGTCAAGGAGCTGATGCTCATCGCCCAGGACCTCACCTATTATGGCATGGACCTGTCCGGGCACCGCGATTTAGAGATGCTCTTGCGTCGTCTCGCCCAGGTGGAGGGTTTAGAATGGATACGTCTGCACTATGCCTATCCGGCTGGTTTCCCCTACGAGATTCTGGATGTAATGAACGAATACTCCAACATTTGCCATTATTTGGACATTCCCTTGCAGCACATCAGCGATGACATCCTGAAAGACATGCATCGTGGAGGCAACAGCATGCAGACCTACAAGTTGATAGAAAATATACGGAAGAAAGTTCCCGGTATTGCCCTGAGGACCACGCTCATTTCAGGCTATCCCACCGAGACCAAGGCTCAGCACAAGGAGTTAGTGGAATTTGTCAAACAGATGCGTTTTGAACGTTTGGGCGTTTTTGCCTACTCACAAGAGGAAGGTACTCCCGCCTACCCGCTGGGAGACCCTATCAAGACCGCCGAGAAGAACCGTCGCGTGGAAGAAATCATGAGCCTGCAAGAGCAAATCTCGCTCGAACACAACCAAGACCTCATCGGACAGGTGATGAAAGTCATGATCGATAGCGAAGAAGAAGACTATTACATCGGACGTACCGAGTTCGACTCTCCCGATGTGGACAACAGCGTCCTCATCAAGAAAGAACAGCCGCTCACCATTGGCGAATTCCATCCCGTAAGAATCATTGATGCAGACAATTACGATTTATTCGGTATGCCCATCAAATCAAGCAAAGAAAATTAACAGCCATGCTATTTCGGATTTTAGGAATTATTATCGGAGGCATTCTTGGAGGATTTTGGGGTGCTTTAGGAGGCTATCTTATCGGCGGACTCATCAGTTCTTTTACTGGTAAAAGCAGTGTTTCATACTCTTTCCAACGTCATAGTTTCTCACAGACAGATTTTATTGACGTGCTTATGCAACTTACCGCCGCGGTCATGCAGGCAGATAACAAAATGCTGAAATCGGAGCTGGATTATGTCAAAAGCTATCTGGTCCAAAACATAGGTGCCTCCAAAGCCCAGGATGCCATTCTCAAATTGCGGGATTATCTCAAGCAACCCATTAACATTCAGGATGTTTGTAATAATATCAAAAACAGTTCCAACATCCAGGAAAGAATACTCATACTTCAATTCCTTTTCGGATTAGCACAAGCCGACGGCCATATTGATGAGACAGAAATTGATGTTATCCGCAACATCGCATACGGCATTGGCATTCCATCTTCTACCTTTGAAGCATTGAAATCCATGTTTGTAGGCTACAGCTATCAAGGCGGTTACACTTCCGGTTATGATTCAGGCTATAACTCAGGATACAGCTCTGGCCATGGTTACAATTCCGGTTCAAGTAACTATAGTTCAAGAAGTTATCACAACTTAGACGATGACTATAAGATTCTGGAGGTATCCCCTGATGCCACTGATGAGGAAGTAAAGAAAGCCTATCGCAAGGCTGCTATCAAGCACCATCCCGACAAAGTAAACCACTTGGGAGAAGAGGTACGCAAGGCCGCCGAAGAGAAATTCGCCAAGGTGAACGAAGCCTATGAACGGATTAAAAAATCGAGGGGCATGAATTAATCCAAAAAAAAATTGTATTTTTGCAAATTCTATTAAAACAACATGGCGTCATTTTATAACCTATAC
>JAEEOD010000303.1 GCA_016284115.1 Bacteroidaceae bacterium | reverse complement strand
TGAACAAAAAAAACCTCTCCGATTTGAACATCGGAGAGGCGTTTTCTGTAATCATCTAATTGAACCCCGACTTTATTCAGCAGCTGGAGTTTCAACAGCAGCATCGGCAGGAGCTTCAGCAGGAGCCTCTTCTGCCTGAGCAGCAGCTTCTTCTGCAGCCTTAGCAGCCTCTTCGGCAGCTTTAGCAGCTTCTTCAGCGGCCTTCTTCTCAGCCAATGCTTTAGCCTTCTCTTCGTTGACTTTCTTTTCAGCAGCCAGACGAGCAGCATCAACAGCTTTCTTGTCAGCAGCAGCCTTCTCAGCGATAGCCTTAAGACCATTCTGCTTGTCTTTTTTCCAAGCTTCGAAACGCTTCTGAGCTTCAGCCTCGTCGAATGCACCCTTCTTCACACCAGTCATCAGGTGCTTCATCAGATATACACCCTCGTGTGACATGATGCTACGTACAGTGTCGGTTGGTTGTGCACCTACATTAACCCAATACAGTGCACGTTCAAAATTCAATTCTACAGTGGCAGGATTGGTGTTTGGGTTATAAGTACCAATTCTCTCAATGAACTTTCCATCACGTGGAGCTTGTGCATTGGCAATGACGATGGTGTAGAACGCATAGTTCTTGTGGCCATGTCTTTGCAGTCTAATTCTTGTTGCCATAAATTTTTAATACTTTTATTAATTAATAAATTGAATTGATGCCCTTAACTCGTAAAGGCGGCGCAAAGTTACAGCTTTCCCTTTAAACAACCAAACTTTTTCATCAAAAAGTAAGTCTTAAGATGATTAAAACTGGCATATGTTTCTTTAGCGTTAAGAAAATCGGGAAAACTTGTGCAAACCGAACACAATAATGCTTGCATGAATTGTTGAGGTGCAGCCAAGTTTATCTAAAGTTTTCCGTAAAAAAAATCAGGCTGTTTGAACGAAGCGAGTTTTTGCGTTTTAGGAAAACGTGAGCGATTTTTAGTGGAAGAAACTCAGACAGTTTTAACATTATAAGCTGTTTTCTTTATGAGTATTTTCTTGGAAAGCGGAAAAGAATCGCTAAAACAGCACAAATACCCATCAAATAAGGGTAGTAGAGCGATGCCACGATGCTGACAGGAGAAATGCTCGCAAGACCTGAAGCAATCAACATCTGGGCCCCATAAGGGATAATGCCTTGCACCATACACGAGAATGTGTCGAGGATGCTGGCTACCTTGCACTTGTCGAGTCCGAACTGTTGTGATATCTGACGGGCAATAGGGGCTGTTGTGATGATGGCAATGGTGTTGTTGGCTGTACATAGGTCTGCCATACCTACCAGAGCACCGATACTCATCTCGGCACCTCGTTTACCTTTGATATGTTTTGTCATCTTTTTGATTATGAATGATATTCCGCCATTAAAGCGTATCATCTCTAACATGCCTCCAGCCAACAAAGTGACGATGATAAGTTCACTCATCCCCATGATGCCTTCACCCATAGCTCCCAACCAACTGAAGAAAGGCGTACCTGTGAGAGTACCGACGATTCCTGTAGCAGCTAAGCCAATGAGCAGTACCAGCATGACATTCATGCCAAAAAGTGCCAAAATGAGCACCAAGAGGTAGGGGATGACTTGCAGCCACTCGATAGGACCTATGTCAGGTGTGACATCAAGTGCTATACCCTGTATAAAATAAATGACCAGTGAAATAAGGGCTGCAGGCAGGATGATCTGTATGTTAACACGGAATTTGTCTTTCATCAGGCAGTCCTGTGTCTGTGTAGCAGCTATTGTGGTGTCGCTGATAAACGACAGGTTGTCGCCAAAGAACGAACCACCTACTACTACGGCGGTCATGAATGGTAGGTCGATGCCTGTTTTAGCTGCTAAACCACTGGCTACAGGTACTAAAGCGGCAATGGTACCAACGCTGGTGCCCACAGAAAGGGAGATAAAGCACGAAGCTAAGAATATGCCTGCCAACAACAGATCACCTGGAAGAACGGTAAGGGTTAGGTTCACCACCGAGTCAATGGCACCCATCTGTTTGGCTCCTTGTGCAAAAGCCCCTGCCAATATGAATATCCACACCATGAGCAGGATGCTCTTGTCGCTGGCTCCACGAGAGAACACGCTGATACGTTCATCGATGGTCAGTCCTCGTGTAATGGCTACGGCATAGCATGACGAGAGCAGAAATGCCACTGTGATGGGTATCTTGTAGAAATCGTTGAGCAGGAGTGAAGCTCCCAAATAGGAGAACAGAAATACCAGCATGGGACTCAGCGCCAACCAGCCATGAATCCTGTATCTCTGCTTATTATCATTTACTTCGTCCTGCATTCTCTTTTGCTTTTGGTGGTTTATGTTGCCAAAGATAGTGAATTCTTTTATAACTTAATATAAAAATCTTCAGTTAGTTTACGATAATCAGCAGAGTAGTTGCTGTCGGCATCCATAAGATATAGAATTTGTTCCGTCTTCTCTTCTGGATAGTATAGGTCGTTTTCACTTCCTCGCCAATAAGTGACAAACACCCTGCGACATGGTTTTCCTGGCTTGGTGAAGATGCGAGTCGCTGCTTGTGGGAAGAAATGATGACGGGCTGCCATATCATTGACAAAGTTTTCTGTTTCTGCAGGTATGATGATACAACAAACGCCAGTAGGCAGAAGTAGATGACGGGCTTGCAGAAACAGCTGGTGATAGTTCAACGTATCGTTGTGACGAGCCACTGAACGCTGATGGTCAGGGTTCTTCAAAGCATCGGTGAAGTAGGGCGGATTGCTTATGATAAGGTCGAATTGAGTATTGGGCGA
>JAEEOD010000302.1 GCA_016284115.1 Bacteroidaceae bacterium | reverse complement strand
AAGCTACCTCAACGATGAAGCGAACGGCCAAACGGGTTTCAACGTTCGCACCGCAGAATGCGTCAACAACATACAGATCTTTGTTGCACAACTCCTTGATAGCCATTTTCTTCACAGCTGCCCAAGTAGCCTCAGACATTGGGTGGTTATCGTTCTTGTAACCTTCGGTAGTCCACCATACAGTGTCCTTAGAAACATCATCCATTACGATGTATTTGTCCTTAGGAGAGCGACCAGTGAAGATACCAGTCATCACGTTTACAGCACCCAGTTCGGTCAGCTGACCTTTGTCAAAGCCTTCCAGACCTGGTTTCATTTCAGCCTCGAACAATGCTTCGTAAGAAGGATTGTGACCAATCACGGTTGAACCAGTGATACCGTACTTAGTTAAGTCTAATTTTGCCATTTCTTTCTATTGTTTTTAATTATTAATATTGTTTTTCTTCTTCACCTCGTATAATCGAATGCAAAATTAATATTTTTCTTCGAAACAATTGTGCTTATTGACTAAATATTTTGTTTCTTTGCATTGTTTAATACTTTAATACTATGAAGATACACAATTTCGCAGAAAGCAATTCAATCATCAACCATTATATGGCTGAAATGCGTGACAAGAGCTATCAGAAAAACCGTCTGACATTCCGCCACAACGTAGAGCGTGTTGGAGAACTGATGGCATACGAGGTTTCCAAGACCTTAGAATATAAGCCTAAGACCATCAAGACGCCACTGGGAACAATTGACATTCCTTTGACGAAAGAAGAAGATATTATCATTGCTACCGTTTTGCGTGCCGGATTGCCTTTCCATCAGGGATTCCTCAATGTGTTCGATGGAGCCGACAATGCTTTTGTGTCCGCTTATCGTATGTATATTAACCGTGAACATACCGAAGTGGGTGTACATGCTGAGTATATTGCCACCCCCAGTGTGAAAGGCAAGACACTGATAATTGCTGATCCGATGCTTGCTACTGGTGGCAGTATGGCAGCAGCTATCGAGGCATTGATGCAAGCTGGTAAGCCGAAGGCCATCCATGTTTGTTGCCTAATTGCCGCTCCTGAAGGTATCGAGGTAGTAAAAGAGGCTTTATCTGACAACTCTACTATCTGGTGCGCTTCTATCGACGAAGGCATGAACGAGCAGAAATACATCGTTCCAGGCTTCGGCGACTGCGGTGACCTTTGTTACGGTGAGAAGTTGCAATCGTTCCGTAAGATTGCAGACAAGAAATAAAAAAAGTGAGGCTCAAATGAGTCTCACTTTTTATTTATCAAAAGTTCTTACGAACCACCTTCCAATCTGGATACTGGTATTTTAAGTAGTCATCATCGAGGAAGAAGGCAGCCTTGCCTACATCGCCCTTGAACTGCCAGTCAAGCCATTTCAGTACAGCCACAGCATAGCTGCCACCATGCTTTTCATAATAAGTACCACTATGACCATCCTTTGTGTTCATCATCACTACAGGCAAATCCTTAATACGATCGAAATCTTTCTGTGCATTGGGGAAAGCCACATCGGCAGGACCACCTATCAGGTAGAACATGGGTTGGTGTAAACTGTTCAAGGCTTCCTTAGTTGTTCCCTGCATTTCCATATCTGCAATACCAGTGTTCAACATCACACAGGTCTTAATACGTGGATCGTGAGCCACGCCCAAAACCTGAGCACCACCACAAGACTGTCCCATAGCTGCTACATGGTCAAGGTCCAAACAATGATAATAGTCAGATTTCGGATCTGCATTCTGGTCAGTTAACCAATCCAATGCCTCTAAAAGCATCCTAGGATAAGTTTCCTGCACAGGGGTAGCCTGCTTATTGCCAGCCTTAGCACGAGCCTCAGCCTGTTCCTTCATCATCTTCTCAATCTGTTTACGCATTTGTTCCTGATGAGCCTTTATTTCTTCAGGCGATTTCTGCAAGATGCGTTCACCATTGGCTAGCATCACCACTTCCTTGCCTTCTGGATATGAATACTCCAACACATCCTTCCATTTGGCATTGACATCATCTTCGTCATATGGGCCAATGGCAATGGCCACATAGCCGTAAGAACATACCTCTGTCAACAAAAAGCGCATTTCAACATTATTGTTGGCGCATCCACCATTAGCATACACAATTACTGGAAGTTTGCCCTGCTTTGCCACCACGCCTTTCAGGTTTTGTGGGCGATAGGTTGTAAATGCAGGGCAGGAAAGATCCTCTACCACCTCAGCTTTAAACGGGCCTGTACCACCCTCTTCCACTACTTGCTTTCTCGCCGTCTGGGCATTCGTCAGCCCCAAACTTGCAGCAACAAACATTGCTGCCATTAAAAACCTTCTCATAGTCATTATTATTAAAAAAATATATGCAAATGTAATAAATAATTGTTTGTATTGTGTCACAAAAGGCATTACTTTGCGTATTATTATTGAAAGTAGTTCAAAACTGATGACAAAAGACGAGTTTGAGATATCATTCCAAAGACTGAGACCCTTGTTGATAGCTGAAGCTACCAAATATATGGGAGATACAGGCGATGCAGAAGATATGGTGCAGGATGCCATGCTGAAACTATGGCAAATGTGCGCACAATTGCAAAGTCCGGTGGATGGATTGGCTCGCATCATCGTGAGAAATCTTTGTCTCGATGCCATCAGAAGAAGGAAACCACGAGAAGGCATTGAGGCATTGCCTGCTGTGGCAGGTAGTGGCAGTGAAGCTGTAGAGCATGAGCGTATTGAACGTATGATGACTGTAGTAGAGAACTTGCCTGATATGCCTCAAACAATCTTAAGGCTCAGACACATGGAGGGGATGGAGATGAAAGACATAGCCAGATTGTTGCAGATGGAGGAGGCAGCAGTAAGGAAGGCATTAAGCCGTGCCAGACAAACTGTAAGAAATAGGATGATTGAACATAGAAGATGAACAATGAACACTTTCTGGAGCAGCGAGGACAGAGTCAAACTTGCTTGAGCTATGCCGAGTCGCGACAGAATTGATACAAAGTATAATGAAAAGTATAGATGAGATATTAGCATTGATAGAGCGATTCTTTGAGGGCTACACCAGTTTGGAAGAAGAGCACTGGCTATATGACTATTTCAAGCAAACAAAAGATTTGCCTGAAGAGTTGGCGGCATATCGGGAGACATTCTTGGGTTTCGATGCTATCGCTTTGACAGAGACTGATGCTACGACAACAAATATCGCAAATCAAGAAGTTCCGCTGACTGCCATAGAAATACCTATCAACCCGACACCACCCAAATATCGTGGATGGTGGAGGAGGATGGCAGGTATCGCTGCTATGGTGGCCATTGTCGTTGGCGGAGTATGGACTTACCAAAGTTACCAGAATTCCCAATTAGAAAAGATTTATGGAGGAAGTTACATGATAGTGGATGGCGAACGCATAGATGACCTACGTCAGATATTGCCACATATCAAACACACGCTAACTTTAGCTGATGCTATTGAGACCACCTCGCCCACCCTTCTCATTGACCAAGCAGAACAAGACCTGCTAAATAATATACAGGATGTTCAGGAAAGAGAACGCATCCGAGCATTGTTGAACCAATAATAAACTATGTATATGAGATTAAAGATTTTAATATGCACACTAGCGCTGCTCATTGCCCCCTTGGCTCTCTCCGCCCAAAATTCCATTGACAAGGCCGTAGAAGAGTATTCGTCTATCGGCAAGAGCACGTTCACCTCAGCTGTAGAGCGTGATCCGCAAACACGTAAGGTGCTGAAGGTAGTAAAAGTTTTACAACCTACCGATATCACCATTAATAGGTTGCGTAGGGCCTTCCTTGAAGAACAGAAGAACGGGCAATTCAGCCTTGTCACCAATGAAGAGGAAGAAACCATGACACTGACCGTTGAGAACGAGAAGGAAAACCGTGTCTATATGATGCAATACACAAGAAGGGGGGCGCGAGGAACTGGCGAAGCAGGTGTTGGAGCGAGTTGGCTTGAGCCATCGTATGCATCATTTACCAACGGGAAAGTAACTATCATTATCAAGTATAAAATATAAAAACATAATAAGATGAAAAAGATGATTTTATGGGCAGCTATGGCTTTGGCTGCTATGAGCAACATGCAGGCATCAAACATTGTAAACGATGATGCCACTATCAGCAAAGAATACAACCTGACAGGCTTCTCTGGCTTGAGAACCAATCATGCCGTTAAGGTTCACTATACACAAGGTAACACATATAGCATCAAAGCAGAAGGCTCTGAACGACAGTTAGAACGCCTCAAACTGGAAGTGAAAGACGGATTACTGGAGGTTTCTGATAAGCAAAAAGACAAAAAAGGCAGCAACGAGAAACAGATGCTGACACTTTATATCACTTCTCCTGACATGAACCGATTGGAGAACAAAGGTGTATTGAACTTTGATACAGATAAGCTGAAGACAGATGATTTCCATCTCGTCAGCAGTGGCGTATTGCGCTTGGATGCCCAGCAGATTTCATGCCAAGAGGCTACCTGTGAATTAAAAGGTGTTTCTAACCTCGATGCCCATATTGACGGCACCTTGCTGAAGATGAATGATAAAGGTGTCACCAAAGGAGAACTTGTGGTAAAGGCAGACAAACTGGACATTCAATCAAGTGGCGTTGACAATATTGAAGTGGATTATAAGGGGAAGGAAGTATCTGTTAGGAAAAGTGGTACAGGTACCATCAGCCTCCAAGTGGATTGTGAGAAACTGAATGCTACCAACTCTGGCGTAGGCAAGATTGTTCTGTCTGGGACAGCAGACGATACTTCTATCCAAAACACGGGTATTACTAAAATTGATGTCTCCAAACTCAACCAGTTCTAACTCTTTCTTAATATTACATAATCAGCTAAGTGGTAGTTGTTATTTTGGCAGCTACCACTTCTTTGTATTTCCTTGACACAGGAATTGAGATATCGCCAAGCATCACACAGTTAGGCTCTACTTGAGTAACATACATAGTATTTACCAAGAATGAACGATGAGTTCTAAGAAAACCATCTTCTAATATTTGTTCCCATTGAGATATAATCGTTTTATTACGATAACGTTCTCCATCAAGGGTATGCACCCAAGTTTCAGCATCGTTTGACTCTACATAGAGAATCTGATCTGTCTGTAAGGTCACGCTCTTGCGGTCAGAAAAGAATGTAATACTATTGGGAGTCTTGCCAAAACGCTTGTCAAGATGCTTGCCAAGAACTGTATCTGTCACAAACAGTACTGCCAATAGCAAGGCAAGGAATACTGGGTTAAGCAAAACGGAAGGCATCTCGTCTATATAGCTTTTGATCCAAGTATGGCAACACATCAATAAAAGATATTCCAATACCAAGAAAGATAGAAACAGACACACGATGCCTGTAATTTCTTTGCGTGTCCGTTCCCATTTTACTTGTGGCAAGAAATACTTCATCGCCAGCAATACAGGTAGGAACATAGATGCCAACATCAATGCCTGCATAATCGTATAGTTCATGCTCACAAGGATTGAGGCCACCAGTATTAGTTCCACCATCCAGCATCCTATGGTAATAAAGTACTTCATGCCACAAAACTAATAAAACAGTTCATTATCTACAACTCCCACTCTACTACAATCGGGGCTTTTGCACCAAAATGATAACAAGTGAGACAAGATAAATAAGCATACCATATAATGCTGGCACAAATGTTACCTTAGCACCGCTATATATTACAGACATGGGCACATCATTCAGTCCCTGCAAGACATCCAGCATCTGATAAATACCAGCAAACTCCCAAAAGAAACCCCATATCAATGCTGCTTGACCTATCTCCTTCACCCAAGCCGGAGCCTTCCATGCAGCAAAAAGCAACAATACTAATAGAATGGTCAACACGGCCATGCCAAATAAACCACCTTCAGTAAATAATTCAAATACGTTCATAACAATTCTTTTAATAAGTTAGACAAATTCGTATCGGGTCGCGACCGATGCTGCAAAGATAATCACCCCAGCTAGAAAATGCCAAATATTTGAGTCGTCATATCCCCTCATAAGAAAGTCAAATCCCCTTCTATGCATTAGAAAGGGATTAAGCATTGATGTAACGTCATAAAACGTCTTTTAAACGGATATAATAATTATAAATGAAAACAACCTACAACCTTACAACCTTTCAAAATACATAATGAAACTTATGCACTATCTAGTTGTAAGTATAGTTGTATGGTTGTAGGTTCTCCTAAATCTACCGCTAAACGGATAGCTTACTTCTGGTAAAACAACCTCTTACTTCCGCTAAACCGTCCTTTTACTTCCTCTAAGCTATATTTTAAGGAACATACAACCTTACACCCTTTCATACAACCTAATAAAGCTTTTATATCATGGCTTTTTAAGAAAAGTTGTAAGGGTGTAGGTTTAGTCAATGACTATTCTCTCCAAATCGTCAGGGACAAATACCTTGCCATCAAATTCACTTTGTGCCTCAGCTGTGTAACGCTCCTTACGAGTATCCAGAGTCTTGTCCTCTGTATGATAGAGGATAAGGTTCTTGATGCCCAATGACTTAGCCAGACGGGCAGCATCAAGAGCGGTGCTATGATGCTTCTTGTAAGGTTGAAAACGTTCACGGTCTTCGTAGAGGCAAAATGCCTCACTCATCATCCAATCGGCACCCTTTATATAAGTCTCATTCTGTTCACAATAAGGCTCATCACCCAGGCAAGCCAGCCGTTTCCCATCGGCGAAAGAGAGGGCAAAGCCGTACTGGAGCTCCTTAGTGGAGTGGATATCGAAGCATTGCACATGCATATCACCCACATCGAAGCTATCGCCATCATGTAATTCGCAATACACCACATTGGTGCCAATACGCTCTACTTGCTTCTTGGGCAACATTTGACGGCACATAAGGTCCAGCAGATCAAGCGCTTTCTTGTGGCTATGGATGTACAACACTTGCGGTTTCTGGTACTGGAGCGCCATACGCATCATCCATATCACTCCTAAGATATGGTCAGTATGGGTGTGGGTAACAAAAAGGTCACTGATGTCCTCGAAAGCCAAACCAGACTGTGCCATCTGGTTAAGTATACCATTACCTCCACCAGCATCAACCATCATAGTAGCACCACTTTTGCTTCGCACTATGAAACAAGTGTTGTAACATCGGGTGACCATCGCATTGCCCGTACCTAATATGATTATCTCGTTCTCCATACCTTATATTATTATATTACCCTACAAAGATAACAAATGCAGGTGATAAAAGCAAAGGGATGCCAATTGTAAGAAAAAGAAAAGAAAAAAGTGACTGGCAAACTCGTCTTTTTAGGCTCTTATTACGTCTTATACAATGAAAGGCGGAAAGAAATGAATAGCAACAAAAGATATAAGAGACTTGAAGCAGTGATAGAGCAGAATCAAGATTATTTGTTCCGCTTTGCCTACTTCCGTATCGGCAACAGAGAAGATGCAGAAGACATTATACAAGATGTATTCTTGAGACTCTTTGAAAAAGAGTTCATCATAGAGAATGACGAAAGTATGCGAATGTATCTCTACAGAATGGTATACAATGCCTGCAATGATTGGCATCGGCATAAACAGCAAGAACCTATTCCCTTAGAACAAGTGCAAATGGCTGATGATGAAGATGAGAAGGCATTAAAAGAGGAATATATCCGCATCTGGAAAATGTTGAGTGTGTTGCCTGCGGATCAAGCTGATGTTATTACCATGCACCTGATAGACGGCCTTACCTTCGTAGAGATTGCCAAAGTAACGGGAACTCCAGAGACCACGATTAAGTCGAGGTTTAAAAGCGGAATAGACAAATTAAGGAAAAGAAGGGAACAGGAGGATAAATTATGAATCAAAGAGATATTGACATGATAAGGAGTGAGCTGACTCCAAAATGTGAGGTACACATATCGAAAGACTTTAAGCAGCGAGTGTTGGCTAAAGCAAGAGAAAGCCGTAAACCACGTAATGCGATTAGGATGTGGCACTGGCTATCAGTATCAGGTATTGCAGCTTGTTTGCCTGTTATATTGATGCTAAGCCCTTCTCGCCTTACCGCCAGTTCGCTTTTGCAAAATGCTATCAGCTACCTCAACAACATACGCTCGATGGTGATGGAAGTAGAAATACGCACCTTACCCCAAGAAAACTTCAAGATGATAGATGCTGAAGAAGCTTTTGTTAACCATCAAATTGAGGTGGTATATGGTGACGAGTTGGCTTGGCGAGTAGATAAACAAGGCAGGGTAGCCACTGGTATCAATGACAGTGCTTATACTTGGGTACCAGCTTACCAAGTGGGCTGGGAAACAGGAAAAGGCAAAGAAACATTTTTGGATTACATCAGTATCTTATTGGAACCAAATAAGATATTGGAACGTGAATTAGAACTTTCACAAAAGAACGATGGCGATGAGTACTTGGTAAAGCGTGTAGGTGATGAAATACATCTAACTGTGCATTCATTCCTCCATTATAACTATATCAATGACTTCATGCTCAACAAATCACTGAAAGATGCAGAACATATCAGGCGCTACATATTTGACAAAGCTACCAAGCAATTGAAGCAGCTATCTGTAAGTATCATCGTAGATGACCAGGAAGTAGAAGTGATGAGGACTCGACATATCGACTATTCAGTAGCATTGGGAATGAAAGAGGTATTAGCTAAACCCACCGACATTGAGTTCAGTAATGCCGATTCCTCACCCAGCAATAGAAAATCTATTCTGGCTGAAATGTCAGCCAAAGAAGTCGCAGAGAAATTCCTCAAATCATTAGGTGCATGGGATACTGAGACGTTAGAGGAAATGATGCCTGCCAACATAGCAGAGATGTTTGGTCCAGTCTTTAAGGGTTGCAGACTACTCAGTATTGGAGAGCCTTTCCAATCTGGTTCTATGCCTTGCGAGTATGTGCCATATGTATTGAAACTTCGTGATGACAGTACGACTGTTCAAAACAACCTGTCATTAGGCAAGAATGAAAAAGGTGAATGGATATTTATGGGAGGTCTATAATTAATTATTAAATAATCATCAATGAAAGCATTAAAACTATTGGTGCTGGTGCTCATGAGCATCAGCACAGGGGCAACCTACGCCCAAAATGCCATCAGTGGCAGAGTGACAGACACGAGAGAAAAACCTATCAGCTATGCAAATGTGGTGTTGCTGCAAGAAAGAGATTCTCTCTATATAAATGGTGTGGTGACAGATAGCGAAGGCCTATTCAGATTGGAAACTGATAAAGCTGGCTTACTTCGTATATCATGTATTGGTTATGACGACGTGTTTGTACATCAGGCCAATGGTGAAATAGGAAATATACAAATGTCAGAAAGTGAAAACTTGCTTGGTGAAGTGACAGTAAAGGCTAATCTTCCCAAAACAGAACTGAGACGAGAAGCTTTGGTGACTACCGTACAAGGTAGTGCCTTATCAAGGGCAGGGACCGCTAACGATGTATTGGCAAGAGTACCTGGGGTTATCAGCAGTAATGGCGGCATTGAGGTGTTTGGCAAGGGCACTCCACTTATCTACATCAACGGCAGACAAATGCGTAATACTTCTGAGTTAGATCAGTTGAATTCGTCACAAGTGAAAAATGTGGAAGTAGTAACCAATCCTGGAGCAAGGTATGATGCCACCGTCAATGCCGTCATCCGTATCACCACCATCAAGCCTATAGGTGAAGGATGGAGTTTTGACAATAGGGCGGTAGCAGGCATCAGGCATTATTTCTACGGACTAGATGAATTCAACTTCAACTATCGAAAGGGAGGATTTGACATCTTCGGTATGTTGGAATACAGCAATATAAAAGACCGCGTAACAAATATTACTTCACAAGAAACATTCCTCTCACCTCGCTTGCTGCAAGATGGTATTGCCAAACGTTACAATAAGAACCAGACATTTGCCGGCAAGATTGGATTTAACTATGTCTTTAATGAGCATCATTCCATTGGTGCCATCTATCAACCTGTATACCGTCCTACGAAACAGGACAATGAATCGTTTGCTACAATGACGATTGATGGAGTGCTGGACAATGAGACCTCAAATAACAGTCACGCCGATATAAACAATACCAATCATTTATTGAGTGGATATTACAATGGCAGTTTCGGGAAATGGACTATGGATATAAACGTAGATGCTTTGTGGAACAGAGCCAATACCGACCAGCTATTGAAAGAAACATCCACCCAGGCAGATGATAGGATTGTAACTACAGAGAGTGATGCCAAGAGCCGTATGTATGCAGGTAAAGCAGTTGCAACAAGGCAGCTTGGCAAAGGCAATTTCTCATTCGGCGGAGAGTTCAGTCATACCCATCGCACTGATAATTACAGCAACTTGGAACATCTTATTAATGACAGCAAAACACGTATCGAAGAATCTAATGGCGCTTTGTTTGTCGAAGTAATGCAAAATATAGGCAAAGTAATGCTAAGTGCTGGATTACGTTACGAACACATAGATAGTCGTTATTATGATCACGATGTGAAGATGCAGGAACAAAGCCGTATATATGACAACCTGTTTCCATCGGCTATGCTGATGTTTCCAATCAAAAACACAAGAGTGAGATTGAGTTATAACCGAAAAGTGGAACGCCCTGCCTATAGTCAGCTGAGCAGTAACGTGGAATACATTAATCGCTATACTTACCAGAGTGGAAATCCATTCCTGCGTCCATTCTATCGCGATAATATCTCTTTGGCAATAGGCTACAAATGGCTGAATATGATGCTCGAGTACAGCCACACATCGGATTACATCATCACAGCTTATACACAATATGGTGACAATCCTAGCATTGCTCTCTTGCAAAAGCAGAATGCCAAAAGTTTGAACCAGTTGCAGGCAATGGTATCTATCTCCCCGTCTTTCGGGATCTGGCATCCTACATTGATGACAGCCATGATGGCACAACAATTCAACTTGACTTTTTGTGGCAAAAAGAAAAATATGAACCACCCATTAGGTATAATCCGCTTCAACAATGCTATTCAGTTGCCAGCTGACACATGGATAAATGCTGACTTTGCTTATCGTACAAATGGCAATACGGAAAACCTTTACATGAAAGGGATGTGGAAGTTTGACTTGAGTATCTATAAGGCATTTGCTCACGATAAATGGAGTCTGAAACTCTCTTGCGAAGATGTATTCAACACGAGTCGCAGCAAGGCTTGGCTCTATAGTGATGTTCGCAAGATATTCATGCACAAGATAAACGATACACGCGCCATAGAACTAACTTTCCGCTATAACTTCAATGCAGCAAAGAGTAAATATAAGGGAACAGGTGCTGCTAATGAAGAACGCAACAGAATACAATAAATTATCAATGTGATTCCCCACACCATATTAATGAACGCAGAGACATTACCAATGTGAAGGTGGAGACATTACTAATGTGAAAGCGGAGACATTACCAATGTGAAGGCAGGGAGATTAGTAATAGGTAGGCAGGGCTATTGCTAATACCAAACAGACATTCTCACGATAAGGGGCAATCTCTCCTTCGTAGCAAAACAAGTTGTTTTGGTGCCATCAAATTGCTTCTAATGAACTGATCTCTTGAAGTTAACAATATCAAAACAAGTTGTTTTGGTGGCAGTGTATGGCAGTGTAACTTTCTGCAAAAGGTACACTGCCATTAACCCAGTAAACATCAATCGTTTAACAAGCATAGTGTAACTATGTAGGTTTTAGCACTCATTATCCAGAACAATGACAATAAAATAGTTTTTAAGGTTACTATGAGGAACACAAGAAGAATAGCGGCAGGCCTTTGGGAAAAGGTCTGCCGCTAGTATTGCATTCAAATGAAGAATTACTTCACCTCCCAAGTATCGTTGGTAAGCAACAATTCCTCGAAGTTGTGATAGTTCTTCTTCGCCTTGATTTCCTCTACCTGTGCATTCACTGCATCGTTGTAAGTAGGAGCATCCACATCACGAATAACACCCAAGGCAACAGGGAAGTCGGGACCTTCCATCAAAGCCAACTTCAGATGTACAGTATTATCTTCGCAATGAGCATCATGTACCAAGATATCCTTTTCTGTAATGCCATTCTCACCCAACTTCACTACCTTCAAGCCGAAACCTTCCTGCATCAAACCATACTCATTGTTCTCGCCAAAGAGCATAGGCTTACCATGCTGCAGATAGATAGCATTCTTGGCACGGTCTTCTTTCTTAGCCAAAGCATCATATACACCATTGTTGAAGATCATGCAATTCTGCAGAATCTCACAAACAGCGGCACCCTTGTGCAGAGCTGCGGCCTTCAAAATTTCTACAGTACCAGCAGCATCAACAGCAGCAGCACGAGCAAAGAACCTGCCACGTGCGCCAAAACATAGCTCAGCTGGATGGAAAGGATCTTCCACTGTGCCGTAAGGAGATGACTTGCTCACGAAGCCACGAGGAGATGTAGGTGAATACTGTCCTTTAGTCAAACCATAAATGCGGTTGTTCAGCAGAATCATATTCAAATCTACATTACGACGGATAGCGTGGATGAAGTGGTTACCACCAATGGCCAAGCCATCACCATCACCTGATACCTGCCATACGGTGAGGTCAGGATTGGTCACCTTAGCACCAGAGGCAATTGCAGCAGCACGTCCGTGGATGGTCTGCATAGCATAGGTGTTCATATAATAAGGCAGACGGCTCGAGCAGCCAATGCCTGAAATTACTGCAATATTCCAAGGGTCAACGCCCAGTTCTGCCATCGCCTTGTGCAAGGAAGCCAGGAAGAAGTGGTCACCGCAACCCGGACACCAGCGGGGTTGTCCTTTCTTATAGTCTTTTGCTGTATGTTCGCTCATGTCTTTACTTTTTTAGGGTTACTTGTTGATTATTTCCTGGAATGCATCTACCAATGCACTGACAGTGAAAGGCTGGCCTTTCACTTCATTATATTGATAAGGTGCAAAATTATCGATCTTCATACGCAGGTAGCCAGCAAACTGACCAAGGTTCTGCTCAGCCACTACTACCTTCTTAAAGCGCTTCAGCACTTCTGCAGTATTCTTTGGCAATGGATTGAGGTAACTGAACTGAGCCAAAGCCACCTTGTTACCCTTATCATTGAGTTCCTTCATAGCTGAATAAAGATGTCCATATGTACTACCGAAGCCTACAATCAGCAGGTCGGTATCATCTACACAACCTTCCACCTGAACATCAGGCACTTCAATCTTAGCAATCTTCTCTGCTCGCAGACGAACCATCAAGTCGTGGTTTTCAGGATTGGTGGATATAGCACCTGTCTTGCTATCCTTCTCCAGACCACCCACAATATGAGTATAGCCTTCCTGACCTGGAGTTGCCCAATAGCGGACACCCGTTTCAGGATTACGGAAGTAAGGCGCATAGTTATCTTTCATCTCTGGAGTAACGTATGGAGGATTGATAGCTGGATAGTCAGCCAACTTAGGCAACTTCCAAGCTGAAGAACCATTGGCAATGAAGCCATCAGTTAAAAGGATGACAGGAGTCATATGCTCCAATGCTATCTTGCAAGCCATGTAAGCCTTATCGAAGCAGTCGGTTGGAGAGGTAGCTGCAATCACTGGCAATGGGCTCTCACCGCTTCTACCAAATAGTGCCAACAGCAG
>JAEEOD010000301.1 GCA_016284115.1 Bacteroidaceae bacterium | reverse complement strand
GACAAACGATTCTCATTAAGAAAGGAGGGGCAGATGATGAAGGTTAATGATAAAATCCTACTTGTCCCAATGCTTTCCTTTTTCCTGCTCCTCCTTCACTGTACACCCTTGCAGGCGCAGCGCAGCGACCGTCTGACGTTACAGCTGAACCGTGCCACGCTGGTAGATTTCGTGAAGGCCGTAGAGGCAGCCACAGACTATACCTTTGTCTATAGCGAGGATGTGCAGTTGGCAGAGCCCATCACCCTGAATGTGCGCAATGCCACGCTGAAGAACGTGCTGAACACCGCCTTCGAGGGCCAGCCAGTGAGGTGGGAGATAGAGGGCAACCACATCCTGCTGATGCGACAGCGTGCCCAGGTGCGTAACGTGGTGCTGAGTGGGCGCGTCACAGACGCCCAGACAGGCGAGCCGTTGGCAGGAGCAACCATTTACAATGCCACCCGTCGCACAGGAACCTCCACCAACGCGTCTGGACAATATAAGCTTACGCTGCCAAGCAATCGCAATATGGAGTTAACCATCAGTTACGTGGGCTATATTTCTCAAGAGCAAACCATCATTTTGATAAATGACAAGGAGTTGGACATCAGACTAAGGCAGGATACTCGTAGCCTGCGTGGTGTGGAGGTGGTAGGCAATCGACACAACTTTGGACCTCAAAGTTCGCAGATGAGTGCGCAGGCTGTCACTGTCAAGCAGATACAGGAGATGCCTGTTCTTTTGGGTGAACCTGATGTGTTGAAGACTCTTCAGCGTCTGCCAGGTGTACAGAGCAGCGGAGAAGGGCGCGCTGGCATCTTCGTTCGAGGTGGCGACTACGACCAGAACCTCTTTACGCTCGATGGCATCACGCTTTATAATCCAGAGCACCTGCAAGGCTTCACTTCAGCTATCAACAGTGATGTGCTCGAGGATGTAGTGCTTTTCAAGGGTGCTTTCCCTGCCCGCTATGGTGGCAGACTGTCGAGTGTGGTAGAGTCCAATTTAATGGAGGGCGACATGGAACGCTACCATGCCTCTATCACTGCTGGCATATTGGCCTCACGTGTACAGGTGGAAGGACCTATCTGGAAAAACCATACCTCTTTTAATGTAGGCGCACGCATCTCATATTTCAACGCCATCGTAAAACCTATGCTCAAAGAAGTGATTTACGACAATCCTGGCCAATTGAATAACTATAGTAAAATGCGTTACTACGACATCAATGCCAAACTGGTGCATCGCTTCAATGATAAGGCGAAGCTCTCTGCTGTGTTTTATCTGGGATATGACCAAAACAATGCCACGCCTAACGAATCTGCTCAGCACTTTGTACGCCAGAAGGGAGTTAAGGAGAAATTGACAGGCATGGACAGAATCTACACATTCTTCACAGACAACACTGAGCAAAGCCAGACCCTTGTGAATTGGTCGAATCTTTTAGGCGGACTTACCTATAGTGTGGACCTAAGTCCTGTTTTGAAGTTCGACACCCAGCTGTCCTATAGTGGCTATGACAGCAAGCAGGGTTTTGCCACCCGCAGGGAGAGTCTCGTAAACGTGAATTTTAGCAATGATGATCCGTTAGGTGGCGAGGTTTATACACATAGCATTATGGAGGATTACTCAGATTTCCGCACGCAAGTGGATGACCTGAGTGCACGCGCCACACTGACCTTTACCCCCAATACCAAACACGAACTCCACACAGGTCTGCAGGGTAGCAGCCTATGGGTCACTCCTTCTGTAACCACATATCATGCTACCTTCGATCAGACAATGAAGGATGACAGTTACATAACCATAGTAGGCTTGGGTGACGAGCGCTATGACTTTAACTATCATGGCAACTATAAGACCATGGATAATAAGCAACAGGAACTTATCTTGTCGACCTTCGTGGATGATGACTGGAGCATCTCAGAATCTTTAAAGGCAAACATAGGATTACGCTTCCAGGCTTATCGCAGCGGAGGAAAGACTAGCTTGGCATTAGAGCCCCGAGCCTCTGCCCGTTGGCTTATCAGCAAAGATGCTGCCTTGAAAGCCTCTTACGCCCGCATGTCACAAGGTCTTTTCCTTCTGAGTAGCGGCAACATTCTCCGCACTACAGACATTTGGATACCAAACTACAAAGACATGAAATTGGGCACCTCCGATCAGGTATCAGTTGGCTACAGCCAAGAGTTGAAAGGTGGATACCAGCTCTCTGTAGAGGGCTACTACAAGTGGATGGATAATGTAGTAGAATATAAGGAAGGTGTCTCCTTCTACAATGAAAATGATTGGGAGCGCATGGTGGCACAGGGTCGTGGACGTGCCTATGGTGTGGAGTTGATGGCACAGAAGACCTTAGGCAGCACCACAGGCATGGTGAACTACACCTGGAGCAAGTCATTGCGCACCTTCGACCGCAAGGGCATGGAACTGAATGGGGGTCTGGAATACTACGCCTTGAGCGATTTCCGCCACAACATCAATATTACTATCACCCAGCGTTTGAGCAAGAACTGGGACTTCTCCGCGGCTTGGAGTTACCAAAGCGGGCGCAGGGGCACCATTGCTTCTTCTACCCTGAGCGGTCCCTATTTGGATGAATTCAATGCGCACATTCCAATTAATGTATCTAACTTTTTTGAAATGTATGAACAAAGTCCAGCCATGCATTATACTACAGGCGAATACTACCAAGATACTTTTGTACGAAGCTTGATACGAATGAATACCTATCGTATGCGCAACTCTTTTCAATTGCCTGCCACCCATCATCTCGACATCAGTCTGCGCCACCATGGCAGCATAGGCATCGGTGAGATGATCTGCGACATAGGCATCTACAACATCTATAACCAGCAGAACATCGCCTCGGTCTATTGGGGCTATGAGCATAACCGTCGTAACCTCAAGGGTATCTGCCTGTTCCCTATCATGCCATCCCTTAGTCTTACCCTTAAACTCTGAAAACAATGAAAGCAAGAAATTATATACTTTTTATGCTCCTGTCTCTCTTGGGCACGGCCTGCGAACGTACTCTTGACTTTATGGAGGTGGAAGAAACTTCAGTGAGCGATCTAACACTTAATGCTATAGCTGTGACTGGTTCTCCGCTAAAAGCCTTTCTAAGTCGTACATTGCCAATAAATAAGACTCCTGATGTGACGCATATCGATGAAATTACTGAGGGTGGTGCCTATCATCATGGAAGTGGGAACACCGTGTATTTTGACTACTTATTCTGGGATTACTACAAAGAGACAGCTCTCTATGATGCCGAACTGAAAGCCGTAGTAAATGGCACTGAAAATTACGTATTTACGTTGGCTCCAGATAGTATAGGCTTCAATTGTGACTATGTGCCACGTGAAGGTGACCACATTGTGCTCACAGCCAAGTATGGAAATGTTGAAATACAGGCGGAAGCCACAGTTCCCATAAGCCCTCAGATAGATATTCTGGGGAAAGAGGAGCTTGATATTAACCCTTATCGTGAGTACGACGGGATGAGTTTTGATACCGATTCACTCACACGTATCACTTGCCATATCAACGACAGAGGGGGTGAGCAGTTTTATAGGTTGCGTGTTCGTGACGAAAATAGTTTTTGGGTGGGAGTAAGAACGCCTGAGACGCCTTTAGAATATTTCAGTGGCTATGCAATGCAAGATGTTTTCTACTCCACGGATGCTTTGTTTGTAGATAACCGCTTAAATAGTAACTTTGGGGGGTGGCCTGCTTATTTCTCCAATATATTTGACAATACCTTGCTTACAAATGACTATATTTTTACAATAGATAGTCCCAGGTATGTGGAAGATAAAAACCTGGGGTGGACAGAGCATTATGAAAGCTACATATCAGGAAAATTCTATAATCCACCCACAGTGATGGTTGAACTCCAGGCCCTTACGAAAGATCTCTACAAGTATCTAAAATCAATGGAACTATATCGACTTTCGTCCACAGATGAATATGCTGAACCGGTACATATTCATGGCAATGTCAAAAACGGCTGGGGCATCTTTGGTGCTCTAAGTTATGATAGGCATGTCTTGGAACTAAATTACTAACAATTGATTAATAAACTCAGTTATTTTGACCAATGAAAACGAAACTACAACTTCTATTATGTGCCATCTTTGTCGCCATAGGTTTGACAGCCTGTGAAGATAAAGAACCAGACTTTATTGGTGTCATTCCATATTTAGAGTTGAAGCAGGGAACGTATGAGGTAGACTCCAGTGAGCAAGACATACAGGTAATAATCATAACCAATCAAGAACAACTATTTTTCGATGAAATCTGGGGTGATGATTCAATAGTTGGTGATACTCAACTTCATCCATGTGACTGGATAACACAAGCCAGCACACGCGTAAAAGTGAGTGAACACACCTACATCTTCCATGTAAAAGCCAATACCAGTACTCTGCCTCGCAAAGCAGTGATGCCAGTGTGGGCAGGTAAGGTGTATAGTGACCGTGGGTTACTAAAATTTGTCCACTTCGTACAGAAAGG
>JAEEOD010000300.1 GCA_016284115.1 Bacteroidaceae bacterium | reverse complement strand
GACTTCTTCAAGACGGGCTGGCATTTCGTCTCTGGAACGGCGGTAAACGATGATTGATCTTTCAGCGCCAAGGCGTTTAGAAGTTCTTACAGAGTCCATAGCAGTGTTACCACCGCCGACAACTACGACAACTTTGCCCTTGAGAACTGGTGTATCTGTGTCTTCACGGTTTGCACCCATGAGGTTTACACGAGTGAGGTATTCGTTAGAAGACATAACGCCGTTGAGGTTTTCACCAGGAATATTCATGAAGTTCGGAAAACCTGCACCAGAACCAACATAGAAAGCTTTGAAGCCTTGAGCTTTCAAATCTTCAAAGGAAGCGGTCTTTCCAACAACAAAGTTCTTTTCGAACTTAACACCCATCTTTGAAAGGTTGGCGAGTTCCAAGTCTACAATTGAATTTGGAAGACGAAATTCAGGAATACCATATTTGAGAACGCCGCCGATTTCATGCAAAGCTTCGAATACGGTTACATCATAACCCAACTTTGCCATATCACCAGCAAATGAGAGACCTGAAGGGCCTGAACCTACTACTGCAATCTTGATGTCGTTCTTCTCTGCCACCTCAGGAACAGCCAGTTGTCCGCTCTCGCGTTCATAGTCAGCAGCAAAGCGCTCCAGATAACCAATAGCAACAGCCTCACCTTTGGTTTTTAGATGGATACAGTGAGATTCACACTGTTTCTCCTGTGGACATACTCTACCGCAAACAGCAGGCAGGGCACTTGTTTCACGCAAGGTCTTGGCTGCTTCAAGGAAGTTGCCACGTTCGATATTCTTAACGAAACGAGGAATATTGATGTTAACAGGGCAACCCTCCACACAACCAGGATTAGGACAGTCTAAGCAACGCTTAGCCTCTACCAATGCTTGCTCCTTGGTAAGACCTTGATTCACCTCTTCTTTTCTAGAATGAGCACGATAAGTTGGATCCAACTCGTTCATCTTTACGCGAGGGATAGCCATACGCTCTTTCGGTTTCATGCTTGCTCTCAGTTCAACACGCCAAGCAGCATCACGACTCTTTTCGTCTGCTTTTTCCCTCTGCTGGCGAGCAGCTTCGTATTTTTCTAATTCGGCGCGCTCTTCAGGTTTGTAAGCACCCATGCGCTTCATCATTTCGTCAAAATCTACCTTATGACCATCAAACTCAGGGCCATCCACGCATACGAACTTGGTTTGTCCATCGATAGTTACACGACAAGCACCACACATACCAGTACCATCTACCATAATAGTATTGAGTGATACATCGGTAGGTATCTCATATTTCTTTGTCAGCAGGCACACAAATTTCATCATAATGGCAGGACCAATGGCAAAGCACTTGTCCACCTTCTCCCGCTTGATTACGCCCTCAATGCCTTCGGTAACCAATCCTTTGTTGCCATAAGAACCATCATCAGTCATGATAATCACTTCGTCAGAACTAGCTCTCATCTCTTTCTCCATGATAATAAGGTCTTTGCTACGACCAGCCAATATGGTGATGACTCTGTTTCCAGCTGCTTTCAGTGCCTGTACAATGGGCAACATAGGAGCCACACCTACACCACCACCAGCACATACTACAGTACCAAAATTCTCAATATGTGTGGGCTGACCTAACGGACCTACGATATCTGTGATGTACTCTCCAACTTGTAGATCACAAAGTTTTGATGACGAGAGTCCTACTTTCTGTACAACCAGTGTGATAGTACCTGCTTTAGTGTCAGCCTCTGCAATAGTCAGTGGAATACGTTCACCTTTCTCACCGATTCTGATAATCACAAAATGGCCAGCCTTACGAGACTGTGCGATAAGAGGTGCTTCAACAACAATCTTAAATACCTTTTCGGAGTATTGCTCCTTGTTAACGATTTTGTTCATTCTGTTTATAAATTGGTCGTTATAATTACGGTTTACTTTCTTTTTGAAAGAATGGTGCAAAGATAGTGCTAATAATTGACATATTAAAGAAAACCCTTAAAAAATAGTGCACCTGACTGTAAAAAAACAGCGAGGTGCACTATAATATATATAAGGTGTACCCTTAATCGATGTACTCAAACCCAGTGTAAGGAACCAATGCCTTTGGCATACGAATGCCTTTATCAGTTTGATTGTTCTCCAGTAAAGCAGCTACGATGCGAGGCAATGCCAAAGCCGAGCCATTGAGTGTGTGGCAAAGTTCTACTTTCTTGTCAGCTGTGCGATAGCGACACTTTAAGCGATTAGCTTGGTAAGTATCGAAGTTTGATACTGAACTTACCTCCAACCAACGCTGTTGTGCTTCTGAATATACTTCAAAGTCATAGCAGATGGCAGCAGTGAAGCTCATATCACCACCACAGAGGCGTAGAATACGATAGGGGAGTTCCAACTTTTTCAATAGGCCTTCCACATGCTCCAGCATTTCCTGATGACTCTGTTGTGAGTGTTCTGGCTTGTCGATTCGCACTAATTCCACTTTAGAAAATTCATGCAGACGGTTCAGACCACGAACGTCTTTTCCATAAGAGCCAGCCTCACGACGGAAACACTCGGTATAAGCACAATTCTTAATTGGCAGATCTTTCTCTTCCAGAATCACATCACGATAAATGTTAGTAACTGGGACTTCTGCTGTTGGAATCAAGTAGAAGTTATCCACTTGGCAGTGATACATCTGACCTTCCTTATCAGGTAACTGACCTGTGCCGTAACCAGAATCCTCATTCACCACCGTAGGAGGTTGGATTTCACGATATCCGCTCTTGCCTGCTTCATCCAAGAAGAAGTTAATGAGGGCACGTTGCAAACGAGCACCTTTACCTTTATATACCGGGAAACCAGCGCCAGTGATTTTCACACCCAGATCAAAGTCTATCAAGTCGTACTTCTTTGCCAGTTCCCAATGAGGTAGTGGGTTGCTGATGCCCAATGATGGGTTAACGTTCCAGTTGCCTACGGTGTCACCATCAGTACACTCCTTCAGGTTGCTCTTTACTACCAGGTTGTCCTCTGCTGCAGCACCTTCAGGCACCAGGTCGTAAGGAATGTTAGGAATGGTGTAGAGCAGCTGTTTCAAGTCGTCGGCAGCTTGGTCCATTTCTGCTTGCAAGGTCTTGTTGGTTTCCTTCAACTCAGCCACACGAGCTTTAGCAGCTTCTGCTTCGTCTTTCTTGCCTTCCTTCATCAGCATACCAATACTCTTTGAGAGTTTATTTGCCTCAGCTAAGTTGTTGTCCAGTACGGTCTGCGTTTTTCTGCGCACATCGTTTTTCTCCAAAACCTTCTCAATGGTTTCCTTGGCATTGTTGAAGTGCTTTTTCTCCAAGCCTTTGATCACCTTTTCGGTATTTTCAGTGATTTGTTTAATGGTAAGCATAGCCTATACTTGTTGTTAATTGTTTGTTCTTTTATAAGAAAGGGATGCAACTTTTCCAATCGCATCCCTTCCGTTTATTCATAAACCACTTCGTTGTTATGCCTCTGCTACTACTTCAGCTGGGATAACGTTTACAAAGCGCTTGTCTTCACGCTTAACCTGGAACTGAACTGTTCCGTCAACCAATGCGTACAGAGTGTGGTCGCTACCCATACCGATATTCTTACCAGGATGGAACTGAGTACCTCTCTGACGAACGATGATGTTACCAGCCTTGCAAGCCTGGCCACCGAACAACTTAACGCCTAATCGTTTGCTATGTGATTCGCGTCCGTTCTTAGAACTACTAACACCTTTTTTATGTGCCATATCTTTTCTACTTTTTAATGTTTATG
>JAEEOD010000299.1 GCA_016284115.1 Bacteroidaceae bacterium | reverse complement strand
GGGTGAGTTGTGTGTAGCAGGTATTCAGGTAGGACGTGGCTATTGGCGATTGCCGGAACGCACCGCACAGTCGTTTGTGGATTGTCCATTTGTGAGCAAAGACCGGTGGGGGCGTCCCGTTCGGATGTATCATTCCGGCGACCTATGCCGCTTTAACGAGCAGGGAGACTTGGAATACATGGGACGTATCGATTTTCAGGTGAAGTTGCGCGGTTTCCGTATTGAGTTAGGTGAGATAGAGAGCAAGGCACTGCAAATAGAAGGTATACAGCAGGCAGCTGCTGAGGTGAAGAAGGTATTGGGTACAGACCGCCTTGTGTTGTATTACACACGGGTAGAAGGTTCCGACATTACCGATGAATACATCCGCAAAGCACTGCAGAGTTCGGCATTGGCCGACTATATGGTGCCTGATACCTATGTGCTGATGGATGTGATGCCGATGACTCCTAATGGAAAGGTAAATCGTAAACAGCTACCTATGCCTGAAATCAAAGCCACAGAAATTGTTCCACCTTCCAATGAGACGGAACAGCAATTACTGGATATGGCAATAGAACTGTTGAAACATGACAAATTTGGTGTGACCACGAATCTTGTTTCTGTAGGTATGACTTCGCTCACCGCTATGCGTCTGAGTGCCATGATCCAACAGAATATGGGTAAGAGTGTACCCACTAAGAAAATACTGGAACAACCCACCATTCGCGAGATAATTGACTGGATGGAACATGGAGGAAAAGATTCTGAACAATGGACACACACCCATGAACATCAGGACTATTATCCTATAACCGAGAATCAGCGCGGCGTTTTTATTGATTGGGAGTTGAATAGTGATGCTATTCAATATAATATCCCCGAGGTCATACCGATGGGCTCTTATTCTACAGAGCAAGTACATGAAGCTCTCTTAAAGGTCATGGAAGCTCATCCGTATCTTAAGACTCATCTAGTGAAGAAAGACGGTGACGTGATGCAGCAACGTCGTGACGATGCCCCTGTGACAATTACAATGACTACACTCAGTTTCGAACCGACGGAGACTGATTTTGAACAGCGTGTGAAGCCCTTCAATCTCTTGGGAGAAGATCTTTATCGTTTTGAGATTATCCAGTCGCCTAGTCAGTGCTTCCTTTTTGTTGATATTCACCATATTATCAATGACGGTGCTTCGCGAATGATTTTCAGGCAGCATTTGCAGGAAGCCCTAGAACAATCTGAGTTAGAAAGTGAGCGCTATACCGCTTTTGACTATGCTTTGGATGAAAAGGCTTGGTTGGATAGTGAGAATGGTAAGGCGGCAGAGAGATGGTTTGATGACCTGCTTTCTGGTGCTGAGAGTATCCTCTATCCAAAGTCGGCACATCCTGAAAGTGAACAGTCTATAGAACATCATATAGATGTTACTGTTCCACAGGCTATAGTGGATGATTTTTGTAGGAAGCATGACCTTTTGGTAAGCAACTATTTCATTACAGCGTTCATGCAAGTACTTCATCGTCTAACACGTGAGGATAACATTCTCATTACAACCATTCATCATGGCCGACAGACTGCTGATATGATGAATACCATCGGTATGTATGTGAAGACGCTACCTGTCATATCAACCTACGATTTGGAAGCCCAGCGTAAGATGGCTGACTTTGGAGAGCTTGTCAGCAAGATGAATGAGCAGTTAAATACGACCTTCGATTATAGTGTATATCCACTGACACGTTTGGTAGAACGTTATGGTATGCGTCCCAATATATTGTTTGAATGGCAAGTGTTTGATGGCGAGGGAACACCCGAAGAATCTGAATCATCAACTAATCCAGATGCCGAGGCAGTGGCAAAAATTCCTATCACACTCTCCGTCTATAAAGCGTCAGAATCGGAATATGCATTGGGCATTGGGTATGACAGTTCGCTCTACAATGCGGCTGACATGGATATTGTACTTAAGGCCATGAAGGAGTTGTGTGAAAAAGCTGCCACTGAGGAGCGTTTCTATGAAATTTCCTTAGTGCCAGAGGATAAGCGCAAGGTTCTTATTGAGCAGTCGGCTGGACCACGTATGGATATTGACTTTACCAAGACCTATATGGATCATTTCCTGACTCGTGCAGTTCAGTGTCCTGACAGTCTTGCTGTTGCAGATGGAAATAGTCAGATTACATATGCTCAACTGAATCGCTATTCTGACCTTATTGCACAGAGACTGATTTCTCTCGGCGTGAAGAAGCATGACTTCGTAGGTGTAATGATTGAACGCAGCAAGGAGTTCCCAGTTTGTGTCTTTGGTATTCATAAGGCTGCTGCTGCTTATTTGCCGTTAGACATTGAGTATCCTAACGAACGCCTGCAGTATATGTTGGAAGACAGTGAGACCAGAGTATTAATTACGACACACACTGTGTTAGAGGAGAAACGCAAGGAGGGTGATTTCAATGCTGATACTATCATCTACCTTGACGAGATTGACTGGGAGAAAGACAGCGCTACAGTCGAACCTATTAACCTCTGTTCGCCGGACTGCTATACCTATATTATATATACTTCAGGCTCTACTGGTAAGCCAAAGGGTGTGGTGCTCCACCATAAAGGATTGTTGAACTATATTTTCTCAACGATAGAAGAACTTCATCTTACTGCTGAAGACCGTATTAGCAGTCATCGCTCGTTCTCGTTTGACTCACATATTGAAGACTTGTATGCCATCCTGCTACTTGGAGGTAGTCTGCATATCATGCCAGAGGAAATTCGTAAGGACTTGCAGGCTATTCGCAATTTCGTGATTGACCATCAAATAACTGGTGGTGGTTATACCACTTCTATCGCCACCATGTTGGTAAATACCTTTGATATGCCAGTGCGCTATCTGAGCGCTATCGGTGAGAAATTAATGGGCGTAGTATCACGGAATGCGCAGATAATCAATGCATACGGTCCAACGGAGTGTACAGACCATATCACTATCCATTATCTGGAGAAAGACAAAGTGTACAGGGATATCCCTATTGGTCATGTCATTGCTAACAGTTGGTGCTTCATTGTTGATTCGGCAGGTCAGTTGGCTCCTATGGGTGCTTGTGGTGAATTGTGCATAGCAGGTATCCAGGTAGGCATTGGTTACTGGCACTTGCCCGAACGCTCAGCCCAGTCATTTGTGGATTGTCCTTTCGTTGAAAAGAACATTGATGATACACCAGTCAGGATGTACCACACCGGCGACCTTGCCCGTTTCAACGAGTATGGCGAACTGGAATGCCTTGGCCGTATAGACAATCAAGTGAAGTTGCGCGGCTATCGAGTGGAATTAGGTGAAATAGAAACAGAAGCCATGAAGGTAGATGGTATCCAGCAGGCAGTGGCCATGATTCGCGACATCAACAATGACAAGCATCTGGTTCTCTATTATACAGTTGATGAAGGGAAGAGTGTTAGCGATGAACAGATAGATGTGCACATGAGAGCTTCCAAACTTCCTGCCTATATGGTACCTGAGGTATATATGTATGTTGAGGCTATGCCGCGAACGCCGAATGGCAAGATCAATCGCAGAGGATTACCTACGCCTATGTTGTCAATAGGCGATATTGTTGAGCCGGAGACAGAGATGGAGCAGCGTCTATTCGACATAGCATGTGAGGTGTTGAATTCTAATCATTTCGGTGTAACTACCAACCTGATGTCTATCGGTATGAATTCTTTGTCGGCCATGCGTCTGAGTGCAGCTATTCATGGGCATCTGGATATCATCATCCCAACCAAGAATATCCTTCAGACTCCTACTATTCGTGATATGGCAGCTATGACTGAATATAGCGAGGAATTGGAGAAAACTCTGGCAGTTGTTCATGCTCCCCGAGATTACTATCCTATTACAGAGAACCAGCGTGGTGTGTACGTAGACTGGGAGATGAATCGTGATACTACTCAGTACAATATTCCTTACGTGAAACGATTGGATGGTATTACTGTTGATGCTCTGGAGCAGGCGCTAGAGGCAGTAGTGAATGCACATCCTTATTTGAAGACTCACTTCGTCATTATGGAAGACGATGTCATGCAACAGCGACGTGATGACGCTCCGGTAGCTATACAACACTCTACGATCAGTGATGAGCCTTCAAAAGACTATTTCCAGGAAAAGGTTCGTCCATTCAACTTGTTGGATGACGACCTCTACCGTTTTGATATCGTACAGACTCCTACTACAGTATGGCTCTTTATGGATGTTCATCACACCATCTTCGACGGTGGTTCTTTGCTGGTGTTCCTTTCAGAATTGCAACGGGCCCTTGAACATGAAACCTTGATACCTGAAACCTACACTGCTTGGGATCGTGCTTTGGACGAGCAAGAGATGCAGGCAAGCGGTAAAGCTACAGAAGCCCAGACATATTTTGATAATGTGCTTGGTGATGCAGAAATAGCCAGCTACCCTCGTAGTAGTGGTTGTAATGGTTCGGGTAATAAGGCGGCAAAACATACATTATTACTAGATACCGTAGGCATATCTGCTTATTGCCGACGTAACAACCTGACGGAAAACAGCTTTTTTATGGCTGTCACCTCTTTGTTACTACAACGCATAACCCGTGAAGACCATGTTATTTTCACATCAATAAGTAATGGCCGCATCAATATTAGGATGCAGGAAATCATAGGCATGTTTGTGCAGACACTACCCGTGGTGTCACCAGATTGTAAAGGCTCCTTCGCGGAATTGGCATCGGATATCCAAAACCAATATTTCAAGACACAGTCATATTGTGGTATCTTCCCTTATACACGTCTTGTGGAGCGCTTCCCTGCTAATCCAGAGATCATGTTTGCATATCAGGGCATACAAGGATTGGAGGATGCTTTATCGGAAAATGATGACAACAGCAGCGATGATGGCTACGGTATGGAGCTGGATGTGGTCAAGATGCCTTTGACTATTACAGTGCTACCTTACGGAACAGACATGTTCAATCTTGTGCTGGAGTATTCTGCAGATCTTTATAGTAAGGAGGATATGAGTCGTTTTGCTGAGATGTTCAGCTTTATCGTTCAGCAGGCTTGCGGGACAGATGCTCCAGTCAATACCTTCCGTCTTACTGATGCTGCAGAAGAAGAGGCTCTCACTCTTCTTGGCAAAGGAAAGGTGTTGACATACGATAAGACAGAAACATTGCCAGATATCCTGCATCGACAGGCTTTGGCTACGCCAGACAATATCTATGTGGTATATAAGGATCGAAGTTATACATATAGGCAGGTTGATGAAATAACCGACCGCTTGGCACGTTATTTGGTAAACCTCGGACTTAAACATGAACAAGCGGTAGGTGTGATGATCGACCGTTCGGAATTGTTAGTCATCTATTCTATGGCGGTGATGAAGGCTGGTGGCTCGTACATGCCACTTGACAGTCACTTCCCTGAAGACCGACTGATGTTTATGACAGAGGATGCTCAGGTGGACTTTATCCTCAGCGAAGGTAGTCTATTTTCAGACACTCTGCCAGACTTTAAAGGCACAGTGATTACGCGTGAGCAAATTCAATGGGCTTTTGATGGCGAGGACCGCTATGCTGAAAGCGTGCTGCCTCAAGTGAAACCAAATGATCGCATGGTCATTCTTTTCACTTCTGGTTCTACCGGTAAGCCAAAGGGTGTGGAACTTGAACAGCATGGCATAGTGAATTATTGTCACTGGTATGTAAAAGAATTCCAACTGACAGCTGCAGATCGTGCCGTTGGATATGCCAACTATGGTTTCGATGCGCACATGATTGACATCTACCCTGTTATGCTGGTGGGTGCATCCACTTATATCCTGCCAGACAATATGCGTCTAGATTTGAATGCGATGAACAACTATATGGAGGAGAACGGACTTTCTGTAGCCTTTATGACTACACAGATAGGCTGTCAGATAGCAACGCTGTTCGATAATAAATCGCTGCGAGTGCTTTCTACTGGTGGTGAGAAAATGCCTCCTATTACTCCGCCTACTAATTATCGTTTCGTAAATCCTTATGGACCTACAGAGTGTTCTCTGTTCTCAACTTTCTATGATGTAAAGAGCTTTTTTGAGGGAGAATTTATAGGAGGTCCTCTAGACAACTACCAGTTATACATCATCGACAAGACAAGACATCTTGTACCGGAAGGCCTGCCTGGCGAATTGTTGATAGCAGGTGAAGGCGTAGGTCGTGGATACTTGAATCGACCAGATTTAACAGAGGATAAGTTCATTATGTTCAATGGACAGCGTGCTTATCGCTCAGGCGATCTTGTGCGCTGGGCTGTAGACCCACGTGATGGAAGTAAACAAATAGAATTCCTAGGGCGTATAGACAATCAGGTGAAACTGCGTGGTCTGCGCATAGAGCTGGGTGAGATAGAGAATCGCGTGGCTGCCTTTAAGGGAATAAAGCAGGTATGTGTCGATGTTAAGGAAGTTGGCGGTGGTCAGAACCTCGTGTGTTACTATACAGTGGACAAGGATGTTGTTGTCTATGAGCCATCTCTCAAAGAGTGGGTAGCTGATGCACTGGCAGCATTTATGGTTCCTGAGGTGTTCGTGCTTCTCGAAGAAATGCCATTAACACCTAACGGTAAGGTGAATCGCCGCAAATTACCTTTGCCAGAAGTGTCATTCCAGCTTGATAATATACCACCAGAAAATGCTGAAGAGGAAACCTTGTTGGAGATTACACGTACGCTATTGAAACGTGATGATTTCGGAGTAACTGACAATCTGATACAATTAGGACTGACGTCGCTGATGGCTATCAAGGTTATTGTAAAGGCGGTTCAGTTCAATATCAATATTAAGGTTGACGACCTGTTGAAGGCGAGAACTGTTAGAGATGTGTTGGACACCAGAATGAGTATTGGTTCATGGTACAACATGTATGACCCAGCGAAACCATTGGTGGTCTTTGTTCATGGTTACACTGAATTCGTTCACACAAAACATTATTTGAATGAACTCATTAAGTATTTCTCTGTTTTCCAAATTGAATGGATAGGTGACCATTTTGATTATCTTTTTGAAGATGCAGATATGAATGAGGTGATAGAAATGTATTACACCATCCTTGATATCTATCTTCCGATTGATGCTAAAATAGCAGCCTTCACGGGCCATTGCTTTGGAGGCGAGCTTGCTTATCGATTGTGTGTGAAATGGAGTAAAATGCATGATCAAATGCCAGTAGTCTCTATGCTTGACACTACATGGACCAGATTCAACAAGTATCCTAATGAGTGGACTAAGATTATGCCTTATCTGCCTTTGGAAGCTATGAAGAAAATTGATCCTGATATAGAAACAAAATTCAAACATACCGTTAAGATGACTCAGGTAGTGGGACAGATATTGAAGTCGCCTGAGGTACCGCTCTATGGCGGCAAGGTTTTGCTGCATAAAGCCCTTCTTCATGATGAAGATAATAATAAAGCGGAAGTCATCAACAAATACAAGGAATTGGGTGTTTCGTTCAGTGACATTCCTGAAGAAGTGCTTAATGAATTCCTTGCTCCAGAAAAGATTATAGACAATGAGGCTTTCTGGAAAGAGGAAAAACCAGACATCATCGTTTACCATGTTGATGGTTCTCATCTTGGTATGTTAGAAAGTGAATATGTGGCAATGTATGTATCTCATTTGAAAGAAGAATTATGATCGACCTCAAAGGAATTCATAAGACTTATCCGGGAGAATCGCCTCTCCATGTGCTCAAAGGTGTAGACCTCCATATTGATGAAGGTGAGCTCGTAAGCATTATGGGTGCTTCCGGGTCTGGGAAATCTACCCTGTTGAACATTATGGGCATCCTCGACGATTATGACGAGGGTGAGTACCGGCTGGCCGGCAACCTTATTAAGGGGCAGGATGAACGGCAGCAGGCTCGCCTGCGCAACCAGTATATCGGATTCATTTTCCAAAGCTTCAATTTGATTAACTTCAAAAACGCGATGGAAAATGTGGCACTTCCACTTTACTATCGGGGTGTGGCCAGAAAGGAACGCAATGATATGGCTATGGAATATCTAGAGAAGGTAGGGCTTGCTGGTCATTGGAACCATACACCTATGCAGATGTCGGGTGGTCAGCGTCAACGTGTGGCCATAGCCCGAGCCTTGATAGCACACCCCAAGATTATCTTGGCAGATGAGCCGACGGGAGCTTTGGACTCTAAAACGACACAGGAGGTGATGGATATGCTTAAGGCCGTGAACCGCGAACAGGGCCAAACGGTGGTCATTGTTACCCATGAACAGGAGATTGCCGACCAGACAGATCGTCGGATATTCTTCAAGGATGGACTAATTTTTAAAGATGAACGCGCATGAATGAGTTGTTGTCAGAGGTGATGCTGTCCATGCGTAGCAACAAGATGCGCATAGCCCTTACCGGCTTTTCTATTGCATGGGGCATGTTTATCCTAGTGGTGCTGTTAGGAGCAGCTGGTGGGTTCCAAAGAGGAATCGCACGGACGTTCCATTTTGATAGTCCACAGGTGGTTCAGCTCTCTACGGGACTGACCTCAAAGCCCTATGGCGGATACCAGACGGGACGGAGCATCACGCTCAACTTGGCCGATACGGCACTGCTCAGCAGCATTGACCGTGAGGTTATACAACATGTCTTCCCCTCGGTTGTGGAGCGGTTACGTGTTAACAACGGTATACGTTATGCCCAGATTCCTATGACGGGATGTACTCCAGGATTCATTAGCGTCAATTATAACAAAATTGCCAAAGGGCGCGACATCAATCAGCTTGACATCGAGAGTCAGTCAAAGGTGTGTGTGGTGACCCAGCGACTGGCCAAAGAACTTTTTGGCGACGGCAATCCTATTGGACAACAGGTAACAGTAGACGGGTTACTCTTCATGGTGGTAGGCGTCTCCCAGTCAATGACCTCTAATGATAACTCTTTAGGTGCTTACGTTCCTATATCGACGATGATGACACTTTATAGACCACAGGGAAACATCGATGCCGTCAGACTTGAAGTAAGCAACCTGAATACCGCTGACGAGAATGACGCTATAGTCAGCAAGTTGCGCACCGTCGTTGCACGTGCCAAGGAATGTAGCCCTGATGACTTCCGTGCCATTCAGGTTGATAATCCTTATGAGAGTGTTCTTCAGGTGCAGAACGTACTGACTACGATAGGAGCCTTTGTGTGGGTCATTGGTATTGCCACTTTGTTGGCGGGTATTGTGGGTGTCAGCAACATCATGCTCATCACAGTGAAGGAACGTACCCGTGAGTTAGGAGTGAGAAAGGCTATGGGAGCCAGCAATAGTAGCATCATACGTTTGGTACTGCTAGAGTCGGTTATTATCACTATGATATTTGGATATGTAGGCCTCATGGCTGGAATTGGCCTGACTCAGTTGCTTAACAGTGCTTTGGGAAGTGTCTTCCCCATGTTCCAGAACCCCACAGTACAGTTCCTCCCTGTTATCATTTGTAATCTGGTGATGATTCTGGCAGGACTGGTAGCAGGATACGTGCCCGCTAAACGGGCTACCACTATTAAATTGGTTGAAGCAGTGACAAGTTGAGAAGTTTTTTTATAGTAGGAAAGAGAAGTATAATATATGTTGGACAGTGATTTTTGGCAGGAAGGTCTGCAAACCATCAAGGAGCAGAAGTGG
>JAEEOD010000298.1 GCA_016284115.1 Bacteroidaceae bacterium | reverse complement strand
ATTGAATTATCTGCCATACAATCAGTCTAATAAACCCAAAACGCCCTATGGTAAATCATTGTAAGCTTTTTATACACTTTTTCAAACTATCAACCCAATATGGTATAGTAATATCGAAATCTATCTTTATTTTTGTTTTATCAAGCACAGAATAAGCTGGGCGTTTAACTGGGCTTGGGAACTCATCTGAATGACAAGGCTGAATAACGCAGGCAGTATTACCTGCTATCTCTGCTATCATCTTGGTAAAGTCATACCAACTGCATACACCCTCGTTCGAAAAATGGTAAACTCCGTTTTTCGAATAGTTCCGAGTTCCAAGTCTTAGGTTCCACTCCTTTTTGTAATCTTCGATTATCGTCATGATTGCATTGGCCAGATCAAGTGCATAAGTTGGAGTGCCAACTTGGTCAAAGACTACTTTAAGCTGCGGTTTTGTGGCAGTAAGATTCAACATGGTCTTTACAAAATTTTTTCCAAACTCTGAATACAACCAAGCTGTACGCAGGATTACATAATTGCACCCCGTTGCCTTTATTTTTTTCTCACCATGAAGTTTAGTCAAGCCATAAACACCAGTTGGCGTGCCCTTTTGGTCTTCCTTACAAGGGGTATTATAAGGGTCGCCTCCAAATACGTAATCAGTGGAAACATGAACGAGAAGACCACCAACTTCCTTCATAGCAATAGCCAAATTCTCAGGGGCTGATGCATTCAGTGTCTCAACAATGTCACCAGCTGTTTCTGCTGCATCAACGTTTGTCCAAGCTGCACAATTTACAATTACACTTATATCATTATCTGACACCATCTTACGGATGGCATCCAATTTTGTGATGTCAAGATGCAGGGTATCAATGTTGATATCATCACCAGCCAACTTTTTCAACATAGCTATGGATTCCTCAGATGCATCAACAACGTCTGTAAAAATGTATTTATCCTTAGAACCCTTTGAGATAATCCTCATCTCGTTGCCAAGTTGGCCGTTAGCTCCTGTTACAAGAATTGTCATTTCTTTAATCGTTTATCGGTTATTGGTTAACGGTTAGCGTACAAGTCAATATTGATATCAAAAGGAGAATCAAAGTCTTTTAGTAAGGCGTGTTTGGTGTCCTTATCACTAAGATTTGCTTTGTCTGTTGGTATCTTCCAATCAATTCCAAGGGAATCATCAATGATACTGATACCACCATCAGCTTCTGGATGATAGAATTCATCACACTTATACTGAAATACTGCCGTTTCGCTTAATACTGCAAAGCCGTGTGCAAAGCCTCTGGGTACGAAGAACTGACGGCCTACTTTAGCGGTTAGCGTTGAGCGGTTATCGGTTAGCGAAAATTCTTCTGCAATGCGTTTTCCTTCTTCGTCGTGAGCACAGAGAAGGCATTCGACATGCTGGCCATAAGTTGGACTTCCTTTTCGGATGTCTACTGCCACATCCAATACAGCACCTTTTACGCATCGTACTAATTTGCTTTGGGTATAAGGTGGGCGCTGAAAGTGAAGTCCTCTCATTACACCATAGCTTGACATGCTCTCGTTATCCTGCACGAAATTGATAGTGTGTCCCAATATAGGGGCTACCTTCTCGTCAAACTCTCTTTGTGAGAAACTCTCAAAGAAATACCCACGTTTATCGCCAAATACTTTTGGCTCAATTATTAAAACTCCTTCTATATTTGTCTTTATAACTTCCATTCTATTTATGAAACTTGAATCTTGAAACCTGAAACTCTACACATGCTCCAGCGTACCACTGTTAATGTCTTCTTTCATTTCGTCTATCACCTTCAGCAAATACTGGCCGTATTGGTTTTTGAGCATGGGCTTTGCAATTTCGCGCATACGCTCTTCGCCAATCCAGCCATTACGATAGGCAATTCCTTCTAAGCATGCCACTTTCAAACCTTGGCGTTTCTCTATGACTTCCACAAATGTGGATGCTTCTGCAAGACTATCATGTGTACCGGTATCCAACCAAGCGAAACCACGTCCAAAGACCTGAACTTTCAGTTCACCATCATTCAGAAACTCCTGATTGACAGTAGTGATTTCCAACTCGCCACGAGCAGAAGGCTTGATATGCTTGGCAACATCAACTACCTTATTAGGATAGAAGTACAATCCAACGACTGCATAGTTGCTTTTTGGATCTTTGGGCTTCTCCTCGATGCTTAAGCAATTGCCCTCCTTATCGAATTCAGCCACACCATAGCGCTCGGGATCAGATACCCAGTAACCAAATACAGTTGCCTTGCCATTCTTATCAGCATCGTTCACTGCATTACGCAATAGCTTA
>JAEEOD010000297.1 GCA_016284115.1 Bacteroidaceae bacterium | reverse complement strand
ATTTTCGTACTAGTAACAAGCCAATGCATTAACGTTGTGCACTACCAATGATTTTCCATAATTCAAGGTCGTAGAACATGTCAAAGTCTTGTTGGTCAAGTCCAAACGCCGACCAAGACCCTGGAGAGACTCACCATTTACACTGCTAGGTGCCCAAAACTCCTGAAGTTTGTTGTTTGTATAGTCATAACCCAATACAGTGCGTGCTTTGAAATCATAAGGCAACTTGACTTCGGCCTCAGCATTGGTCATGCTACGCATAATGTTAGATTTTACAAACTCAGCATATTCGCCTGTATCCTGACCGAACATATTGTTGGGGTTGCCAACTTTACCAAAAGCAACATCGTTATTATAAGAACCATCGGCTAATGTGTTAGTTGCAGTTGGGTCCATAGAGTAGAGAACAGACCAAGGTGCAGTAGTACCAAAGCCTTGTTCCTGATCATTCTGGTCACGGAAACCTTTAGTGTCAGAGAAAGAAATCATCTGCTTCAAACCTACCTTCAACCAGTCGTTTACCTGATGATCCAAGTTCAGACGTCCACTGTAACGTTCGAATTCACTTCCTTTTACAACACCTTGCGAGTTGTTATAACCCAATCCGGCATAGAACTTTGTCTTGTCGTTACCACCGTCAATAGACAGCTGATGGTCCTGAGTCAAAGCGGTATGATAAACCTGATCGTACCAGTCTGTATTGGTTGTTCCGTCGTAGTCATGGAACCAACCGTCGCGAATTTCGGCCTCTGTTGCGTCAATGGCATCCTGACCTGTGATTCCATAGTACTCTCCAAAGAAATTCTTGATACCTTCATAGTAATACTCTTTCAACTGCTCTGCATTCATGCGGTCCATTGCGCTTTTAACAGCAATCTGCTGCCAACCCATCTGCATGTCATAGTGTACGTTGGTTTTACCAGTCTTACCTTTCTTGGTAGTAATGATAATAACACCATTTGCAGCACGAGATCCATACAAAGATGCAGCAGCAGCATCTTTCAAGACTGTCATGCTCTCGATGTCGTTGGGGTTCAATGTTGCAAGAATTGACTGAGATTTGATAGATGATGACATGTAGCCATCTGAATTTGCAAGTACGGGTACACCGTCAATTACATACAAAGGCTGAGTAGAACCATTGATAGAACCAATACCACGAATCAAAATGTTCTGGTCGGCACCTGGATCACCGATTGATGAACCTACACGTACACCTGCGATTTTACCTTCAAGTGACTTTACTAATGACCCTTTCTGGGCTGACATGTCCTTTTCTTTCATAGACATTGCAGAACCAGTGAAAGAGGACTTTTTCTGTGTGCCATAAGCCACAACAATCACCTCATCCAGTGACTTGTTGTTAGAGGTCAACAGAATTCGCATGTTTGGACGAGCGCTTACCTCCAGAGGCTCCATACCAATATAGGTAATGCGCAGAGTCTTCTTGCCTTCGGGTACAGTCAGCGAAAACTGTCCGCTAGCATTAGTTACAGCACCAGTGCTGGTTCCTACAACTAGGACTGATGCACCAACTACGGGTTGTCCGTCATCTTGAGACACAACGGTACCACTGACTTTTGTCTGAGCCAATACTCCTCCTACCAGAAGGAATAAGCCCACTAACATTGTCATTAGTCTTTTTTCCATAAATCTCTCTCGTTTTTTAAGTTAATTGTTAAAGTATTATTATATTATTATATATATTGTTCGCGCGTTCATCTTATAATTATATCTAGCTACGCCTATTTGCTTACCTCCGCGACAGAGGTATATAAAATAATAATTATGAATAAAAATATCTCATTTAACATTTTTCCTGTGTTGGCATCTAAGGCCATAAGTTTGTTTGCCAATAAAAACTCTCTTTCTCATATACTGCAACAACAGATTGAGAAATTGAAAGACTATCGTGGTGCAAGTACAGTGCGTAACTATCGCACAGCAATCCATTCGTTTCAGGATTATCTAGAGCATGATATCCAATTAGACGAGTTGAATAGTGATATCCTATCTGGATACGAACGTTGGTTGCTACAACGCGGAGTATCCATGAATACCTCTTCGTGTTACATGCGTTCCTTGCGTTCTTTACTCATCACTTATGATGAAACACTAGGAAAACTATTCAATAATGTCTACACAGGTAATTCAAAGACGAGGAAACGCTCTGTTTCTATTGATATACTTAGCCGTTTGAATTCATTGCAGTTGCAAAAGGGGTCGTTCCTGGAATTAGCTCGTGACATATTTCTTTTTAGTTATTATGCGATGGGAATGCCCTTTGCTGACGTAGCACACCTACGATGGTCGCAAATCCATAATGACTACTTGGTTTACAATCGGCAAAAAACAGGTAAGCAAATACGGGTGGCAATGGAATCTCCCATGCAAACCATTCTGTTTAAACATCATAAGCAGGCAAAAGGAAATTTTGCTTTCCCACTTTTACTGCAGGGGACGGATCATGAATATCTAGTTGTATTAGGACGATATAACCGTGCATTGCGTCGCTTGGAAAAAATCGCAGGTATTGACGAGCATCTGACCAGTTATGTGATACGACATACTTGGGCAAGTACGGCTTTTAGCGAGAATATTGATTTGCCAGTTATCTCAAAAGCATTAGGTCATTCTAATACGCAGACCACTCTCATTTATATCAGTGAGATTGATGATAATAGGGTTGCTGATGCCAATAGAAGAATGATGCAAAAGATAACGAATTGTAATTTTAACGTATAAAATCTTTCAAAATGTGACACAAAAAGCTTTGAAATGTGCAAAACCGATGAGAAATTGACATAAATTGTACGTTTTTGAAACT
>JAEEOD010000296.1 GCA_016284115.1 Bacteroidaceae bacterium | reverse complement strand
TACGCTGAAGGATCAGTTCGACAGCATGGACAATGTAGATGACGATATCGACCTGACTCGCACAGCTTATCCAGCTGCCTTAGGCACTCGCCACCCACTGACTATTGTAAAGAACGAGATTATCGACATATTCGGACACATGGGCTTTAAGCTCGCTGAAGGTCCTGAGGTAGAAGACGACTTGCATGTATATACCAAGTTGAATTTTGCTGCCGACCATCCCGCTCGTGATATGCAGGATACCTTCTTTGTAGAGCAGAACGAGAATGTGATTAAGAATATCATCCTCCGTTCTCACACCAGTTCGGTACAGGCTCGCGTGATGGAGCAGACACAGCCCCCTATCCGAGTTATCTGTCCAGGACGTGTATATCGTAACGAAGCCATCAGTGCCCGTGCACACTGTTTCTTCCACCAGGTAGAAGGTTTGTATATCGACAAAGGCGTTTCATTCACCGACCTGAAGCAGGTATTGCTCACCTTTGCCCGTGAGATGTTCGGCAACGACACCAAGATTCGTCTGCGTCCTTCTTACTTCCCATTCACAGAGCCCAGTGCTGAGATGGACATCAGCTGCAACATCTGCGGTGGTAAGGGATGCGGCTTCTGCAAGCATACTGGCTGGGTAGAGATTTTGGGTTGCGGTATGGTAGATCCTAACGTACTCGAGGCTTGTGGCATCGACAGCAAGGTTTATACTGGTTATGCTTTCGGTATGGGTATTGAGCGTATTGCCAACCTGAAGTACCAGGTAAGCGACCTGCGCCTGTTCAGTGAGAATGATGTGCGCTTCCTCCGTGAGTTCGAGGCAGCTTACTAAGACATTTACTCAAAAACCTTATTGCCCATTAAGAGCAAAAGGTTTGGAGATTAACATAGTTCAGGCGTTGCTAAATAGCAGCGCCTGATATTTTTTTGCAAAGTCCTTAAATTAGCTATGCTGTAAAGAGACCCTGAGCCAACCCCAAATGCCGAGAACAATAACCAGAAGGGTTTGGATGGCATGAACGATAAGGGCGAAAGTGGCAGCATCGGAAGCACTGATGCCGTAGAGCATCATCATGGTGATGACGGCAAAATGCCAGGGGCCTGCGCCATTGGGCGTGGGTACAATCACTGCAAAGGTGCCTCCTACAAACATCACCAAACCTGCCAAGAGGCCCAAATCACTTGAAAAGTCAAAGCAGAAGAAGGTGAGGTAGAAATGCAACAGATAGCACAACCATATTAATATGGTATAGAGCATAAACAAAGGGAGATTGGAAACCTTACCCACTGACAACACACCTTTCCAGATGCCCAAGACGAGGGCTCTGACCTTGCGGGGCAAGCCAAACTCCTTAATTATATAATAGAGCAGAATGACGGCTCCTGCCACACAGAACAGACTGACATAGAACCAGGGGGTGGCAACAAGGTGTGACAACGAGGGGACCTTGGTGCCTGTCTCGCTGAAGAAACGCATGAAGATAGGCATCTGCAGCAAAAAGGTGGCAGCAGTGATGAGCAGGATGCAAACGGTGTCGATGATGCGCTCAGTGACCACTGTGCCCAACGCCTTGCTGAAATTCACACCATCGGTCTTGTTGAGCACTCCACAACGGGTGAGCTCACCCATGCGGGGAATAATCAGATTGGCAGCATAGGAGATGAAGATGGCATCTATACAGTTGGCTTTTTTAGGATGCTCACCCAAAGGCTGAAGGGTCTGCTCCCATCGCAAGCCACGAAACACATGACTCAATATGCCGAAGAGCAAAGACAGTGCCATCCAGTGCCAAGACACCTCATGTGCCAACACTTCGCCTATGCGTGAAAAGTCGTAATCACGATAGACAAAATACAGCACAAAGATGCCCAAAACGATAGGCAAACCGGCTTTGAGTGATTTTTTCAGCCTTTTATTCATCTTTTTTCATCTAAAAAGTTTACATTTGCAGGTTGCAAGGTAAAATATGCAAACTAAAATTCCTAATGGAATATCTCCCCCCCGTTGGGGGAAGTAATAAAAGGCATTGCAGTTTGCAAGGTTTTGCAAATTTAAGAAATTGTTTTGAGATGAGGCAGGTTAGACCTAAAAAATCTTTGGGACAGCATTTCCTGATTGACTTGGGCATTGCTCAGGATATTGCGGACACTGTGGATGCTTGCGCTTCTATTCCTGTTCTGGAGGTGGGACCAGGCATGGGTGTGCTGACGCAGTTCCTGCAACGCAAAGACCGACCACTGAAGGTGGTGGAGCTGGACCGAGAGTCGATAGCTTACCTGCATGCGAACTTCCCCACGCTGGAGGGGAACATCATTCAGGGGGATTTCCTGCGGATGGACCTGCACCAGGTGTTTGACGGAAAGCCGTTTGTGCTGACGGGCAATTATCCCTATAACATCTCGTCTCAGATATTTTTCAAGATGCTCGACAACAAAGACCTGATTCCTTGTTGCACGGGCATGATACAGAAAGAGGTGGCCGAGCGCATGGCGGCTGGTCCTGGCAGCAAGACCTACGGTATATTGAGCGTGTTGATGCAGGCGTGGTACAAGGTGGAATATTTGTTTACCGTACACGAGCATGTGTTCAACCCTCCCCCAAAGGTGAAGAGTGCCGTTATCCGTATGACGCGCAACGACACGCACGAATTAGGATGTGATGAGGTGTTGTTCAAGCGGGTGGTGAAAACCACCTTCAACCAACGTCGCAAGACATTGCGTAACTCAATCAAGCCCCTGATAGGGCCAGATTGTCCATTGCTGAGCGACGAACTGTTTAACCGCAGGCCTGAACAGCTGAGCGTGGCGGAGTTCGTTGACTTGACCAACAGAGTGAAAGATTACGTTAACCTTGAAAAATGAACGTTATGGAGATCGATGAGAAGTATGTTAACAGCGTGAAAGAATTCATCGCCCACAATGATGGCGAGAATGTGAGGAAAATTATCTGGAACATGCACCCAGCCGACATAGCTGAGCTATGTAAGGAACTGGATGTTGACGAGGCGCGCTATATCTATCAGTTGCTCGATAACGAAAAGGCGGCCGACGTACTTTCTGAGATGGATGATGACGAGCGTAAGGAACTGTTGGAAGAGCTGGATCCTGAAGTCATCGCCAAGCGTTTCGTGGATAACATGGACACCGATGATGCGGTGGACCTGATTCGTGATCTCGATGAGGAAAAGCAGGAAGAGGTGCTGAGCCACATCAATGACATTGAGCAGGCTGGCGACATCGTGGACTTGCTGAAATATGACGAAGACACTGCCGGTGGTATCATGGGTACCGAGATGGTGGTGGTGAACGAGAACTGGAGTATGCCCGAGTGTCTCAAGGAAATGCGTATGCAAGCCGAGCAGATGGACGATATCTATTATGTGTATGTGATAGATGACGATGAGCGCCTGTTGGGTACTTTCCCGTTGAAGATGATGATATCGTCACCCTCTGTTTCAAAGGTGAAACATGTGATGCAACGTGACCCTGTGTCAGTGCATGTGGATACGCCGCTTGACGAGGTGGTACAGGCGATTGAGAAATACGACTTGGTGGCCATACCTGTGGTAGATAGCATCGGACGACTGGTAGGACAGATTACTGTCGATGATGTGATGGACCAGGTGCGTCATCATAGCGAGCGTGACTACCAGTTGGCATCAGGTATCTCGCAGGACATCGAAACCGACGATAGCGTGGTACAGCAGACACGTGCACGTATGCCGTGGTTGCTGATCGGCATCTTGGGTGGTATCGGCAACTCCATGATATTGGGCAATTTCGACACCACTTTTGCAGCTCATCCTGAGATGGCTCTGTTCATCCCGCTAGTGGGTGGTACAGGCGGTAACGTGGGTACCCAGTCATCCGCTATCGTGGTACAAGGTCTTGCCAACAGTTCTCTGGAATCTAAAGACATGCTCAAGCATGTGGGAAAGGAAGCGGTGGTAGCTGCTATCAACGCAACCATTATCTCCATGCTGGTATATATCTATAACTTCATCGTTTACGGAGGAACAGCTCCCATTACCTATTCGGTGAGCCTGAGTCTGTTTGCCGTTGTGATGTTCGCCTCTATCTTCGGCACCATTGTGCCGATGACTTTCGACAGACTGAAGATTGACCCAGCTATTGCAACTGGACCATTTATCACCATTATCAGTGATATCATGGGTATGTTAATCTATATGATTATTACTGTGATGTTAACATAGGAAAACAACTATTTTTAGGCTTGAACAGGCCCTTTTAGGCGAAAAATAGCACTAAGAATAAAAAAAATATGCAAAAAAGTATGAAAAATGTTTTTTTATTCTTTTATTTGTGACTTGTAACCATAAAACGGGGCAACCCGAAACTTAATATTTATTGACAATGACGGACACTCAGGACACTAATCTGCCTAAGATGGAAGGTGAATTAGAAGAAGTAAAGCAGACTGTAGAAACTCCAGAAGTAACACTGGAAGCAACAGTTAAGGAAGCAGCTGAAGAAACTAAGGAAGCTATCGAGACAGTTGTTGAAGAAGTGGCAACTGAAGCTCAGGAGGCTACCGAAACAGTTGTTGAAGAAGCAATTGAAAAAGCTCATGAAGTTTTGGAAACGGCTGCATTAGATGAATCTGTACGTAAATTAACCAAGGCCGAAATCCTGGAGAAGATAAAGGAGATTGCCGAAGATGTGACTAAATCATCTAAAGCAGAGATTGACTCCTTGAAACAGAATTTCTACCGACTCCACAACAGTGAAGTGGAGGCAGCCAAGCGTGCCTTCTTGGAAGAAGGGAACAGCGAGGAGGATTTTGTGCCTACGCCAGATGCAGATGAAGTTGCTTTCAAGGAATTGATGGCCATTGTCAAAGAGAAGAGAAACAAGTTGAACGAAGAAGACGAGAAAGAGCGTGAGAAAAACTATCAGGTGAAGTTGGCTATCATCGAAGAGTTGAAGGAACTGATAGAGTCTCCCGAAGATCCCAATAAGAACTACAACGAGTTCAAGAAACTGCAACAGCAATGGCATGAGATTACACAGGTTCCTTTGAACAAAGCCAATGAACTGTGGAAGAACTATCAGATGTATGTTGAGAAATTCTACGACTTGTTGAAGCTCAACAACGAGTTCCGTGAATATGACTTCAAGAAAAACTTGGAGATCAAGACGAGGTTGTGTGAAGCTGCTGAGAAGCTGGTGGACGAGGAAGATGTGGTAGCTGCTTTCCATCATTTACAGAAACTGCATCAGGAATACCGAGACACCGGTCCGGTAGCCAAGGAATTGCGTGATGAGATTTGGGCTCGCTTCAAAGCTGCATCTACCCTACTGAACAAGAAGCATCAGCAGTTCTTCGAAAAACAAAAGGAAGCTGAGCAAGATAATCTGGATAAGAAGACCGTTATCTGCGAAATCGTGGAAGGCATTGACTATGCCAAGTTGAACGGTTTCCAGGCTTGGGACAAGATGACACAAGAGGTGATTGCCCTGCAGAATAAATGGAAGACCATCGGTTATGCTCCACAGAAACTGAATGTGAAGATATTCGAACGTTTCCGTAGTGCCTGCGACGAGTTCTTCAAGAAGAAGAGCGAATACTTCAAGGCGGCTAAGGCTCGCATGAACGAAAATCTGGAAAAGAAACGTGCACTGGTAGAAAAGGTGGAAGCCTTGAAAGACAGCAAGGAGTGGAAAGAGACTGCAGAAGAACTGGTGAAGATTCAGAAGGAATGGAAAACCATAGGTCCTGTGGCAAAGCGCTACTCTGATACTTTGTGGAAACGCTTTATTGCTGCTTGCGACTACTTCTTCGAGCAGAAGGGTGCTGCAACCTCATCACAGCGTTCTGTTGAAAGCGACAACCTGAAACGCAAGAAAGCTATCATTGAACAGCTGAAGGAAATCTTGAACCAGGAAGAAAGCGAGGAGAACAACCAGCAGATTCATAAACTGATGACAGAATGGAACGAAGTAGGCCATGTACCTTTCAAGGAAAAGGACAAGATCTATGAGCAATACCGGGCATTGGTTGACAAGTTGTATAAAGCGTTCAACTTAAGTGCAGCTTCTAAGAAGGTAAGCAAGTTCCGTGCTGCTGTGAGCAAGATACAAGAGAATGGCGTTCAAGCTGTATATCGTGAACGTGACAAGTTGGTACGCAACTACGAGAACTTGCTGAACGAGTTACACACCTACGAAAACAATTTAGGCTTCTTGAACGCTACATCTAAATCTGGTAGCAGTCTGCTGACGGAGCTGAACAAGAAGATGGACAAGCTGAAGGCTGAAATCGAAGTGGCTAAGGAGAAGATTCGCCACATCGACGAAGGCATCCAGCAGGAAGATGAGAAGGCTGAATAATCGTAAAGGCTAATATAGAGAGAGGGGGCATCAAGCTCCCTCTTTTTGTATCTTATGCCTTTTCACAAAGTTCAGGCAATAAAAAAACCGTAGGCTATTAACCCACGGCTTTTGGTTGGAGTACCAGGATTCGAACCTGGAATGACAGGACCAGAATCTGTAGTGTTACCATTACACCATACTCCAATGCCCTAACATCTCTGTTTTGCGGATGCAAAGTTACTAACTTTTGCCGAAATACAAACAATCTTTCGAAAAAAAATCAAAAAAATCCACTTTTTTTGAAAGTCTTTACCCCTTTTACGTGTTTTATAAGAGATAAAGGACTATCTTTGCATAGTAATAACCTATAATTATAGAATGGAAGAAACAAAAAAGCTTTTAAAAGAAATTACAGAAGGAATACAGGATAAAAAAGGCAAGCGTATCGTGATAGCCGACCTCACGGACATAGAAGACACCATTTGCCAATACTTTGTGATTTGCCAAGGCAATACGCCCATGCAGGTAGGAGCCATAGCTGATTCAATCAAAGATTTCACCATCAAGGGAAGTCATGTGAAGCCATCTGGTGTTGACGGACAGCGTAATGCAGAATGGATCGCTATGGACTATGGCAACGTAATGGTGCACGTATTCATCCCTCAATCAAGGGAGTTCTATGACCTGGAGCATTTATGGGCCGACGCAAAGCTAAACGACATACCGGATTTAGATTAAGAATTTAGTATTTTGAGAGATGAACGATAACAACGATAATAAAGAAAAAAACAGACCTCAGCAATCTGAGCAGAATCAGCGTCAGAACGACCCGAATGATAAGAAGACTTATCGTTTCAGATTTAATCTGAACCTCCTTTATCTGCTGATAGGTATGACACTGCTGGGGTTGATGTTCTTCAATGACGACACTTCGGCACAGAGAGAAATCACCTATGGTGAGTTCCAACAATATGTACGCAATGGATACGTAAACCGTGTAGTGGGTTACGATGATAATTCAGTAGAAGCATATATCAAACAGCAATATGTGCAACAAGTATTCAAACAAGACTCTAATAAAGTAGGGAAAAAGCCTTTCGTCATTACGGAGGCTCCTTCTAGGCATAGCTTGGGCGAATTCATTGACTCAGAGACACAACAGTCGCACTTCGACGGTACCATACAATACAAGAAACGACAGAACTATTTCTGGGCGTTGTTCTGGCAAATCATGCCACTGATATTCATTATTGCCTTCTTTGTTTGGATGTCCAGACGTATGTCGGGAGGTGCTGGCGGTTTTGGTGGTGGCATCTTCAACGTGGGCAAGTCGAAGGCACAGCTGTTTGAGAAAGATGGCAAAGAGAAGGTTACCTTCAAAGATGTAGCCGGATTGGCAGAAGCCAAACAAGAGGTGGAGGAGATTGTGGAATTCTTGAGAGACCCGAAGAAATATACCGACTTAGGCGGTAAGATTCCAAAGGGTGCTTTATTGGTTGGTCCTCCTGGAACTGGTAAGACGCTGCTTGCCAAGGCTGTTGCTGGCGAAGCCAACGTGCCTTTCTTCTCATTGTCTGGCTCTGATTTCGTAGAAATGTTCGTAGGTGTAGGTGCCTCACGTGTACGCGATTTGTTCCGACAAGCTAAGGAAAAGACACCTTGCATTGTGTTTATCGATGAGATAGACGCCGTAGGTCGTGCCCGCTCCAGCAAGGCTGCTTTCAGTGGCAACGATGAACGAGAGAGTACACTGAACCAGTTGCTGACAGAGATGGATGGTTTTGGCTCCAATAGTGGTATTATCATTCTGGCAGCAACCAACCGTGTGGACGTACTTGATCAGGCCTTGTTGCGTGCTGGTCGATTCGACCGTCAGATTCATGTGGATTTACCAGACCTGAACGAACGTAAGGAGATATTTGGTGTACACCTGCGTCCTATCAAAGTGGATGAGTCGCTGGACATCGATTTGCTGGCTCGACAGACACCAGGTTTCTCTGGTGCCGATATTGCCAATGTCTGCAATGAAGCAGCACTGATTGCTGCCCGTCATGGGAAGAAAGCTGTAACCAAGCAAGACTTCCTCGATGCGGTTGACCGTATCATTGGAGGTTTGGAGAAGAAAAACAAAATCACCACAGAAGAAGAACGCCGTTCAATCGCCATCCATGAAGCAGGTCATGCTGCTATCTCATGGCTATTGGAATATGCTAATCCTTTGATTAAAGTTACTATCGTGCCTCGTGGCAGGGCTTTAGGTGCTGCATGGTATCTGCCTGAAGAAAGACAGATTACCACCAAGGAACAGATGCTGGACGAAATGTGCGCCACTTTGGGAGGACGTGCTGCTGAAGAGTTGTTTATCGGTAGGATATCTTCTGGTGCCATGAATGACCTGGAACGTGTGACCAAGCAGGCGTATGGTATGACAGCATACATGGGTATGAGCGATAAGTTGCCTAACCTCTGTTACTATAATGCAGGCGATGAGTTTGGATTCAACAAGCCTTATAGCGAACATACTGCAGAACTTATTGACAATGAAGTGAAACGCATGATCAATGAGCAGTATGAACGGGCAAAGAGCATATTGACCGAAAACAAGGAGAAGCACAACCAGTTAGCACAAAGACTGGTAGAGCGTGAAGTTATCTTTGCGGAGGATGTGGAAGAGATATTCGGCCCTCGTCCTTGGGTATCCCGTTCTGAAGAAATCTTCAATGCCAACAAGATTTCCAATGAGATGAAGCAGGCGAATGAAGCTGCTAAAAAACGCGACAAAGCAGCAGATGAAAAGCAGGAGGAGCCTCAAGCAGAGACAGAGGAAAAACCCGAGGATAACAAAGAGTAATAACATACTCCCTCCCCCTACGGATTGTTAGTGGAGGTTAGCATATAAATACCTGAATTCTATGAAGAATTTCATTATAAGAGCCGTAACTGGAGTACTGTTTGTAGCTATATTGGTGGGTTGTATTCTCTTTAACTCACTATCGTTTGGTGTGTTGTTTTTAATCATAAGTGCTTTGACCGTTATTGAATACGGACAACTCATCAATAAGCACACAGATTCACACGTAAACATCTACATTACAGCACT
>JAEEOD010000295.1 GCA_016284115.1 Bacteroidaceae bacterium | reverse complement strand
TGATATGACGGCCGACGATGCCTTCAACTATGGTGCTATCGGCGTGGTTATCGGCCACGAGATGACCCACGGCTTCGACGATCAGGGACGTCAGTTTGACAAGGATGGTAATATGCACGACTGGTGGGCTGCTTCTGATGGTGAGCAGTTCAAGGCTCGCACCGACAAGTATGCTGATTTCTTCTCAGCCATCAAGGTGCTGCCCGACCTCAATGCCAATGGCCGACTGACGCTGGGTGAGAACCTGGCCGACCACGGTGGTCTGCAGGTGGCCTATGCAGCCTTCAAGAATGCTACCAAGAATAATCCTCTGCCCGTTATCGACGGCTTCACCGCCGACCAGCGTTTCTTCCTGGCTTATGCCGGTGTGTGGGCTGGTAATATCAATGAGGCCGAGATTCGCAACCTCACCAAGAGTGACCCTCACTCTCTGGGCCGCTGGCGTGTGAATGGTGCTCTGCCTCATATCGACGCCTGGTACGAGGCCTTCGGTGTGAAGCCCGGCGACAAGATGTATATCCCCAAGGAGCAGCGTCTGCCCCTCTGGTAATCTATATTGGATAATCCTTATAAAGGAGTGTAGGAAAACTGCACTCCTTTTCTTTTCTTTGATTTTTCGTTTTTTTTTATTAATACTAAAATCGGATATTTGTGCGATTTATATACATATTCTGCATTTTTTTTGTATTATTTTAGTGAAAGTGTTCGTATTATCGGAAAAAGTGTTATCTTTGCACCTTAGATTACTATTAATCATCTATAAAACTAGATTTATGGTTGAGATTAAGAATGAGAATGGAGTCTACACTGCCTCTTTTGAAGGCCGCTTGGACTCTTCAGCGGCTAAGGATGTCGAGGATGAGATAGATGGGCTGTTGGCTCATGCTGATAAGGAAATTGTTCTTGACTGTACAAAACTTGAGTATATCAGCAGTATGGGACTTCGCCTGTTTCTCCGTATTCGCAAGGAGGTTAGTGCCAAAGGTGGTCAGGTCTCTATCCTGAATATCAATAAAGATGTCAAGAATGTGTTTGCGCTGACAGGTTTTGACGAATTCTTCAACTTTCATGAGGGTTAAGCCTGGCCTTTTTTAAAAACACCTAAAACTATAATTTGTAATGATATGAGGGAGAAAGAGTACACAAGCATCGTCAAGCAGTTGGAAACGGTTATGCGTGAACAATGGGACTGCGATGCATTGACAGATTATGGCTCTGACATTACCTATAAATATAGCAGCGTGGCCAAGCGTATATGCTATTTGCACTTACTGTTTGAGTCATTGGGCATTAAGGCTGGCGACAAGGTGGCCATCTGTGACAAAAACAGCAGCAACTGGGCTATTGCCATGCTTGCCGTTCTGACCTATCGTGCAGTAGCTGTTCCTCTGTTACCTGACTATAGTAAAGAGCAGTTGAAGATGCTGTGCGAGCATTGTGATGCCAAGTTTATGATAGCCTCCCACCGGTTGTCGAACCTGTGGCCGGAAGGGCAGTGTCCGATGTACATGATTGATGTGAACGACCTTCTTGCCATGACACCTTCGGGTTTTACCGACGAGGTGGAAGACAAGGCGTTTGCTCTGTTCGCTAAACGCTATCCCGATGGATTTACCAAAGAGCACGTACACTATGAGGCAGAGAATCCTGACGACCTGATGATATTGAGTTACACCAGTGGGTCTACAGGTAATCCAAAAGGCGTGATGCTGCCCTGGCGCTCGTTGCAGTCGAATTTGCAGTTTGCTGCAGATGCCATACCATGTAAAAAAGACTTGCGTGCGTTTTTGATTCTGCCTATGGCTCATATGTTTGCTTTTGCTTTTGATTTTCTCTATTGCATTACATGTGGAGCTCATTTGTTTATCCTGACGAAGGTACCGGCCCCGAAAGTGATCTTGGAAGCTTTTGCCACCATCAGACCCGACTACTTCCTGTGCGTTCCCTTGGTGATGGAGAAGATTATCAAATCCAAAGTGATGCCGGTATTGAACAAACCCTTGATGAAAGTACTGCTTAAGATTCCAGGTATACATGGGGTGATTTGCCGAAAGATACGTCAGCAGTTGACCAGCGCTCTCGGTGGCAACTTTTACGAGGTCATCATGGGCGGTGCCGCTTTGAGTAAGGAAGTGGAGA
>JAEEOD010000294.1 GCA_016284115.1 Bacteroidaceae bacterium | reverse complement strand
TCCAGCACATATCCAAATTTTAGACTAACTTTTTCAACTTTCCCAAACCGTAGACCAACGACACACAAAGTCTTGCAGGAAGTCTGCCGAGTAAATACAATGCCAAATTCTTATATTTAGACTGACGGAAATGACAGACTTGCCAGAAAGATGCCGGATGTGTTAATAAGGCCTTGATTTCTCTATCAGACATCGAAGGCGTAATATCCTGTCGGCGCTTTAGAACATTAAAGGCCATATAGAGCCCAGTCATCACAATGTTGTAGCAACGGTTAGGGAAATACACCTTATTATATAATATAGAGGAAGTCTCTCGCAAGTGATTAACCGTTCGGGCATTTCTCAGGATTTCTTCCTTCGGAATCTGATGCCGATGCTGATATCGGGAGAGGGAGTTTTCATGGCACCAATAATAATACGTGATATCTGGCAACAAGACTGCCCTTGACACCAAAGTCACCAAATCGAAAGTAAAGACGAGGTCTTCCCAATAGTCAGTCTCCATAAAATGGTGATGATGTTCTCTCAAGAGAGAGGTCTTGACAAGATAGTTACAGGCAGAAGCCTGAATGCCAACATACTTCCGATAGGCAAAGGATGCCAACTGATCCTCACCCAACAACCGCAATTCCGGATACTGATATTTCTCTCGTTCACCATCGATACCAATCTTTTCATAGGAGCCAAAAGCGATTTCTGCCTCATAGCGTCGGATGTTGTCCATCAGCAGAGCAATCGTATGCCCAGCCATCGTATCATCGGCATCCATAAAATAAAGATAAGTTCCTGATGCTTCGTCAATAATTCGATTTCGGGCAGCCGACACGCCTAAGTTATGGTCATGGGAAATGAAGCGTATGGCTCCACCACGAGGATGATTTTTCTGAAAGCCTTCCAATATCGCCAAAGAGCCATCGGTACTGCCATCATCCACCAACAAGAACTCGATAGACGGATACGACTGAACCAAAGCAGACTCCAATGCCCGGGACAGATACCTCTCTGCCTGATACACTGGTATTCCTATGGTCACATCGTATTCCATTCCCCACAATTCTCAAATTCCCTAATTTTTGATTACCTTTTCAAATAGGGCTATCCACTGATTGGCAATGGTTGTCATCTCATAACGTTGTGCTGTTTGACGGGCCTGTTGACCCAATCGTCTTCTCAGGTTCTCATCAGTCATTAGAACCATGAGTTTCTCGGCCAAAGCATGCACGTCCCCAGAAGGAACTAACAGTCCATCAACCCCATCAGTAATGATTTCATCAGGACCTGCAGGACAGTCAAACGACACCACGGGCAATCCGCACGCCATTGCCTCTATCAGAACCATACCGAAACCCTCAAAACGAGAACTCAACACAAAGATGGAACTTTCCTGATAGGCTTTCACCACATCTTCAACGGGACCATTCAGATGACACCGATTACTATCAATGCCCAACTCCGCCATCAACTGACGATAGTCTGTCTGATCACCTTGACCATAGATGTCCAATGTCCAATTCTCCAACTCCCTCATTTCCTCGTTCCTCCTTCCTCGTTCCTCCTTCCTCGTTCTTTCCACCTCTGCCCATGCTTGCAACAACAGGTCGTATCCTTTCTGGTAGGCATAACGCCCGATTGTCACCACCCGATTAACACCATCTCCCCTTTTCCCGGCGACAGCAAATTTTACATTGTTCACTATTCCCTTTTCCCTCAATATCGTGATCGGGTCTGGAATCACTGTCACATTCGATAATTCAGGCCAAGAGGCTTTACTCTTATCTGTCAGGACCACCAACTGATCTAAACGCCTTAACTTTTCCACCAGACTTCTCATCCAGAATTTAGCAAAAAGGCGCTTTATAATATTGGAATCATTGGCTTCAAAATTACGGTAATTAGCCCTGTTCACATGCAGTTCACCAATCTTCTTACTACCATCGGGGATATCCGTCAGGAAATTGATCTCGCGCCGGAGCATGTTAATGGTGATATCTGGCCGGATATGTATCAACTCTGTTTTCAAGAGTCTTTTATACTGTCGTTGCTTGGTCAGGTAAAGATATACCTTTTTCATAAACGAGGCTTTCCACAACTCCTCAAATCCCAATTCAAAATTGATAACTTTCACCTTATCGGACAAGGGGAAGTAACAGGCGCGCCCTTGACCCTCAGTCACGATGATGGTCACATCATAGCCCAACTGTTCTGCGAAGTAACTGGCCTTAAAAGACACCACCCGTTCTACCCCGCCAGCAGAATAAAGGGCCGGTGTGCAAAACGCAATTTTATAGGGTCTGGTGTTCATTTTCTTCACTTACGACTACAAAGATACATAATCCTTGGCAAACAGCACTGAAATTTGCAAAAATTAATAATTAAAGAAGAAAAGAACACGGAAATTTGGAGAATTCAGTAATAAGCTGTATCTTTGCAGAAAATATATAGCTATATGTCAAAAAGAGTATATTTAGGAATGATTGGTGACATCATTCACCCAGGTCTGATTAATATCATTCATGAAGGAACCAAATATGGTGATCTGATGATAGGATTGTTTACAGACAGGGCCATTGCCTCACATAAAAGACTCCCCTATCTGACTTACGAACAACGGAAGAACGTCATTGAGAACATAAAAGGCGTCAGTGAGGTGGTTCCTCAGGAGGATTGGAGCTACGTGCCCAATCTGCGGAAATACAAGCCCGACTATATCATCCACGGGGACGACTGGAAAACCAACAGTGAGCAGGAACTCAGGATGGAAGTTTTTGAGGTGATGAATGAGTTAGGAGGCCAAGTCATAGAAATACCATATACCAAAGGCATCAACTCGTCCTCTTTGGATAAGGAGATGAAAGCCATCGGCACCACGCCCGACATCAGACTCAAATCCCTGAGAAGACTGATTGCCGCCAAACCCATCGTACGCATCATGGAAGCCCACGACGGTCTGAGCGGGCTTATCATCGAACACTGCGAGGTAAACAAAGGAACGAAGGTCAACTCCTTCGACGGTATGTGGTCCAGTTCTTTGACCGATTCCACCTCGAAAGGCAAGCCGGATATTGAGGCAGTCGATCTGACGACACGTATGCAGGATTTAACAAACATACTGGAGTGTACGACCAAACCCATCATCTATGACGGAGACACGGGTGGCAAACCCGAACATTTCCAATTCACCGTCCGTACGCTGGAGAGGAACGGCATCTCTGCCATCATCATCGAAGACAAGATTGGACTCAAGAAGAATTCCCTCTTCGGGACAGATGCCATCCAGACTCAAGACACAATTGAAGGATTCTGCCATAAGATACGGATGGGTAAAGAAGCCCAAATTACGAAAGACTTTATGATCATTGCCCGATGCGAGAGTCTCATCGCTGGCAAGTCCGTTGAAGACGCTTTAGAAAGGACCTTCGCTTACGTCGACGCCGGTGCTGACGGCATCATGATCCACAGCAAGGAAAAGACAGGTGAGGATATTAAGGCATTTTGTCTGAAGTTCCGGGAGAAACATGCAGCGATACCCATCGTGGTGGTCCCAACGACCTATAACCAGATTACTGAAGACGAACTTCACTCATGGGGTGTCAACATCGTCATCTATGCCAACCACATGCTGAGAGCCGCCTACCCCGCCATGTACAAATGTGCGGAGACCATTCTTGAAAACGAACGATCGTTAGAAGCCAATCCACTCTGCATGCCAATTAAACAAATACTTGAACTAATCCCCGGAACCAAATGATACGTCCACAGTTTTTTTACGACACGTTAGCCGGTTATGGCATTAACTTTTATGCTGGCGTACCAGATTCCCTATTGAAGAATCTCTGTGCCTATATCACTGACCATGCCGATGCCACCCATAACATCATTGCCGCCAACGAAGGAGGTGCCATGGGACTGGCTGCAGGTCATTATCTGGCCACAGGTCAGATTCCGGTCGTCTATATGCAGAACTCTGGGGAAGGGAACATCATCAACCCGTTGGCATCACTGACAGATCCAGATGTGTATAACATTCCTGTCCTATTGGTGATTGGCTGGCGTGGAAGACCTGGTGTTCATGATGAACCTCAGCATGTCAAACAAGGTAAGGTCACCACGGGTCTGTTAAATGTCATGGGCATCGATTACACCGTTCTCTCCAAAGATGAGGACAAGGCTGCAATCCAGATTCAAAAGGCCATTAACTATATGCAGGCTACCAAACTGTGCTACGCATTAGTCATCGAAAAAAACACCTTCGATGCGTATACACTTCAAAATGTAGAAAAAAACGCCCTCACACTATCTCGAGAAGAAGCTATTCAGATAGTAGCAAGTGCGCTTGGTAAAAAAGATGTGATTGTATCTACCACTGGTATGATCTCCCGTGAGCTCTTTGAATATCGCACTGTAAAAAATGAAGGTCATGAACGGGATTTCCTGACTGTCGGTTCCATGGGCCACGCTTCGCAGATTGCCCTTGGCATTGCTTTGGAAAAACAAGACCGCAGGGTCTGGTGTTTCGATGGTGATGGCGCTACCATTATGCATATGGGCAGCATGGCCATTGTTGCCCAGAAAGCTCCGAAGAACTACATCCACGTCGTGTTCAACAATGGTGCCCACGACTCCGTGGGAGGTCAGCCCACCGTCGGCCTCAGCATTGACCTCCCTGCCATTGCCAAGGCCGTTGGTTACCAACAAGTGTTCTCTGTGGACACGAAGAATGATTTGGAGAAATCTCTCACCTCCGACCTTTTACCCCTTACCTCTCAAGAAGGCCCTATTTTCATAGAAGTAAAAGTCAAGAAGGGAAATCGAAAGGATCTCGGCCGTCCGACAACGACTCCCATCCAAAATAAGGGAACTCTTATGCGATTCCTCAGAGAGGAATAATATCTGTGTTATCTGTGATATCTGTGTGAATTAAAAAAAATGGAACCCATTAAAAGAAATATATTATTAAACCCCGGTCCTGCGACAACTACTGATACGGTCAAATATGCTCAGGTTGTCCCTGACATCTGTCCCCGCGAAAAAGAGTTCGCCGGACTAATGAAAGGTCTGCGCTCAGACCTGCTTAAGGTTGTCCACGCCCCAGAAGACCAGTACACCTCTGTCCTCTTTTGTGGCTCTGGCACCATCAATATCGATATCTGCATCAACTCACTGGTACCAGAAGGCAAGAAGATTCTTGTGATTAATAACGGTGCCTATAACTCCCGTGCCGTGGAGGTCTGCGAAATGTACCACATCCCCCATATCAACCTCAAATCCTCCGTCTATGAACAGCCAGATCTGAAACAGGTAGAACAGACATTAAAAGACAACCCCGATGTGGCGGTGGTCTATTGCTGTCACCACGAGACAGGCACAGGTGTTTTGAATCCTATACGCGTGATTGGCGCCCTGGCTCATAAGTATGGTGCCATCTTTATCAGTGACACCACGTCGACTTTGGGTATGATTCCCTTAGATGTGGTCAAGGACAACGTCGACTTCTGTATGGCTTCTGCCCAGAAAGGACTGATGGCGATGTCGGGACTGAGCTTCATCATCGGCCGGACAGACATCATCAAGGCCAGCAAGAATTACCCCACCCGTTCCTATTATTGTAACCTCTATTTGCAGTATGAGTACTTTGAGAAGACGGGGGAGATGCACTTCACACCACCAGTGCAGACCATCTATGCCACGATCCAAGCCCTGAAGGAATATTTCGGGGTGGGTGAAGATGCTAAATTTGCAAGACACCGTGCTGTGTATGAAGCTATTCACCAAGGCGTAGCGGAACTGGGATTCAAAACCGTCATCGATCCAAAGATTGAGTCCGGACTGGTAGTGTCCGTACTCTATCCCGATGACCCCAACTTCACGTTCGAGAAGATTCATGATTACTGCTATGAGCGTGGCTTCACCATCTATCCAGGCAAGATCAGCACCACGAACACCTTCCGTCTCTGTGCCTTGGGCACCATCACTCCTGAAGATATCAAATTGTTCTTCATTGTTCTCAGGGAGGCGATGGAAACGAACCAGATACAAATACCCGCTAAATACAACTGATATGGTTACGACAGCAGTGATTATGGCAGCAGGCCTGGGCAGTCGCTTTGGCAAGATGACAGAGACAATACCGAAGGGATTCATCGAAGTGGGTGGGAAGTCCATGGTCATCCGCTCCATCGAGACCTTGATTGCCTGCGGCATCAAGCGCATCATCATCGGCACGGGTTATAAGAAAGAAGCCTACGAAGCCCTACAATCGCAATATCCTCAGATAGCATGTGTGTTCAGTCCACGTTATGCCGAGACCAATAGCATGTATACGCTCTGGAACTGTCGTGAAGTTATCGGTGATGATGATTTCATCCTCCTCGAATCCGATATCATCTACAGCTATAATGCTATTACGGAACTTCAGATAGATAAGCATCCGGACATCATGCTCATCACACCCGTGACCAAGTTCCAAGATCAGTATTATGTGGAATATGACGAACATGGGACACTGACACGCTGTTCAACCAACAAAGAAGATATCGACTACAAAGGCGAGCTGGTCGGCATCCATAAGCTCTCCTCCACATTCTATCACCGTCTCTGCGAAGAATATGAAAAGATTGTCGCAGACAAGCCCAAGCTCGGCTATGAATACCAATTACTTTGGATGTCCCAGCATGTCAGTCCCGTCTATGTGCTCAATTCCCAAGATGTCAAATGGTATGAGATTGATGACGAGGAAGACTTGCATTATGCTGAAAGAGTTGCATACAAACTAATAGAGAATATATTTTTCACCAACAATAATTAACAACCCTCACTAACTATTTTATGAAAGAAATACTTACAAAAGAATTAAGACTTATTCAATTAAATATATTGCAGGAAGTTGCAGATTTTTGTGAAAAAAACAATATAACGTATTTCCTTGCATATGGAACACTTATTGGTGCAATTAGGCATCATGGATATATTCCTTGGGATGATGATATTGATATTGCGATGCCGCGGCCAGATTACGACAAGTTTATTACGTCTTTTTATTGTAGTCATCTTTATTACAACGTCATAGAACTTTCGATAGACAAAACATACGGGCTTCCCTTCGCTAAAGTTTTTGACAATAGAACTGATGTAAATGAAACACAGTACAAAAAAGAGAATTTTGGTGTCTATATAGATATTTTTCCTATCGATGGTATTATTGGCAGTTCTCAAATTCAACGTGTACTCCTGTTAAAAAAAATTCTTCATACTAAAAAAGCGAATTATTCCCAAAGAAAGCTATCAAAAAAAATAATTAACACATTGGGGAAAATCATATTATTTCCATTTTCAGCGCATGACATTGTAAAACGAATAGACAATATTGCCCGTAAACACCCTTTTGGATTAACAGAGAAAGCAGCTCTAATTGTTGATTCGTATGGCCCACGTGACATTGTAGACACATCTGTTTTTACCCATACATTACTCCATGAATTTGAAGGACATCAATTTAGGATTCCTATAGGATACGACATTTGGTTACGAAGTATATATGGAGACTATATGCAATATCCTCCAGAACCATATAGAAAATCTTATCATGTATTTAAAGCTTGGTGGAAAGATAATACATAAAAACATCAATCTATGCAGAACTATTGCTATAATATTACAATAGGAATGCCTGTTTATGGAGTGGAGAAATACATCCGTAAAAGCATTCTTTCTGTGCTTGACCAGAGCATCGAGTGTGATATGGAGGTCTTGGTAATTGATGATTGTGGAACAGACCACTCCATGGACATTATCAGAGAATGCCAGGTCTCGCATCCTAGAGGAAATATCATCAAAATTATTAGACAACCTCAAAACATGGGGTGTTGGGCTGCCAGAAACAAAATTCTTGATGAAGCAAAAGGAAAATACCTTTTTCTGATTGATGCTGACGACTATTTGAGTCCTGACGCCTTAGAAAAGCTGTATCATGCAGCAGAAGAGCATCAGGCAGAAGCCGTATACGGGTCTGTCGTTTCTGTTGATGAAGCAGGGATGCCTGTAGTGTATAGTATTGGCGATATGAAACTGCCATATAAAGTCCTCATAGGAAAAGATGAATTGGCAAGCTACGCTAACAAAAGTGTAAGACCCACTCTTTATAATTTTATATGGAACGTATTAATCAGAACCGACTTCCTCAAAGAAAAACAATTAAGATTCAAAGAAACACGATTCGCTGATGACATTATCTTTGAAACAGACATGCAGCCTCTGATAAACAGGGCAGTATTACTGCCTGATGACACATATTATTATGTACTTAGGGCAGGTTCACTGTCCAATTATCATCAACGGGAACTTATTGATCTTGACGAGATCAAACAGTATATATGGGTTTATTCCTACCTAAAAAATCAAGCCAAGGAACTCAAAAATAAACCATATTATGAAACGCGCTGCGCTAAAGTCATGAAGCACATGTTTCATATAGTCTGCGGAGCCATTAAAAACCAAGATAAGATTTATCCAGCCTTGACAAACAGAATCATCAGAGACGCCATGAAGCATCCGATTGGTTTTTCTGAGCTTATCACATTCAAACGATACAAATATATCAATATTGGCTTTTGGATAATAGGCGCACTACCTCCGATACTATCGGTTGGGATAATTAAAGCAATTGGAAAATGGAAGCATCTGATATAAAGTACACCTGTCAGATTAGTGTCGGCATGCCTGTGTGGGGCGTGGAAAAGTATATCAGACGCTGTTTGATGTCAATTCTTGACCAAGAATTTGATGACATGGAAGTCTTGGTCGTCAATGATTGTACACCAGATAAGTCTATTGATGTAGCAAAAGAAGTTGCAATCAGCCATCCCAAAGGGAAAATTATTAGAATTATAGAACAGCCTCAAAACATGGGTTGTTGGGCTGCACGCAACAGAATAATAGACGAAGCCAAAGGAAAATACATCTTACTAATTGATAGCGATGATTTTTTCGCAGATGGAGCCATACCAGCCTTGTATAAAGAGGCAGAACGAACAAAGGCAGAGATTACATATGGTTCCATTTCTGTGGTTAATGAGGATGGTGAACTAATCCCAAATAGTGGGGTGCAAGGCACTCATCAGAAAGATTTCACAATAATTGGTGAAGACAAATTGGCTTCGTATGCCAATGATAATATTCATGAACTGAAACTACATAATTTCATTTGGAATAGTTTAATCCGTGCTGATTTTATCAAGAAACATCAATTGAGATTCAAAAAAACTAAATTTTGGGATGATGTGCTCTTTAATGCAGATATGCAGCCATTGGTCTTATCTGCCTGTTTCCTGTCAAAAATCACATACAATTACGTGATTAGAGCAGATTCTCTCTCTAACTATCAGTTAAGAGAGGTTATCAGCATGGAAGAGATCAGGCAGCATCTTTCTAATCAAACATATTTAAAAAACCAGAGTTTGTCTTTAAAAGGGAAGCCCTATTTTGAAACCAGAATGACCAAAATGATGATGAATATGTTCTACACTATTATAGGTGTCATAAGGAATCAAGCGAAACTTTCTGAAAAGATAAACAAAAAAGAAATCCGACAAGCGATGCAACATCCGCTTTCATTAAAGGACATCGTCATGTTTAAAGAGTACAAAGGCATTAATCTGTTGTTCTGGATAATTGGCATGATGCCCACCTCTATGTCATTTGAAGCAATTCGAATAATTGGTAAATTGAAAAAAATAATCTAAAAGATGAGAGTACTATTCCTCATTTTCCACGGATTTGACCCCAATAATGGTATCAGTAAGAAAATCAGTTACCAATTGGAGGCTTTTAAGGCTATTGGCCATGAGACACATCTGTGTTATATGGACGAACATGGTTCCAAAAGACGGATTGCTGATGATATGGTCATTGCGGACTACGGTACAGGAAGAAAAGGAAAGATTTTTAAACGAACAGAATTCAAGTCGATCGTCGACTATGCCATCAAAGAGAGAATAGAATTTGTCTACATACGCTCCAACCACAACGCCAATCCATTTTCCATAAACATGGTGAGACGAATGAAGAAATCAGGCATGAAGGTGGTCATGGAGATACCCACTTATCCTTACGATCAAGAATATTTTAACAAAGCGATGCGCCGGCAACTAATCCAGGATAAGATGTTCAGGAATCTCTTTGCCAAACAATTGGATGCGATTGTCACATTCTCTGAAGAAGATATCATTTTTGGACAACAGACGATTCGTATTTCTAATGGTATTGATTTCGATTCCGTGAGAATGAAAAAAGGAAGACACCATCCAGCCAATGAACTACATTTGATTGGAGTGGCGGAGATTCACCGCTGGCATGGGTTTGACAGAGTGATCCGAGGATTAGCAGACTACTACGCCACACCCAAGGAAACAAAGGTGTTTTTCCATGTCGTTGGTTATTTCTTCTCACCGGTGGAGGAGGCTGAAATCACAAAAATTATCAAAACTCACCATTTGGAACCATATGTCATTCTCTATGGCAAAAAACATGGAAAAGAACTGGACGAGATCTTCGACCAATGTGATTTTGGCATTGGGAGTTTAGGCAGGCATCGCGTAGGTATCGAACATATCAAGACGTTGAAGAATCGTGAGTATGCTGCCAGAGGCATCCCCTTTGTTTATTCTGAAACAGATACTGATTTTGACAAGAAGCCCTATGTCTTGAAAGTGCCTGCGAATGAGACTGCTGTCAAGATTGAAGACATCATTCAATTCTATCAGCATTTGACCACTAACCCACAACAGATTCGGGACTCCATTGTTGATTTGTCGTGGAAGCACCAGATGGGAAAGGTCATCAACACTCTCTATCCCAAACAGGAAGAGCATCAACATATACATATCGCCTATTGCATCCCATCGCTGGATCACTCTGGGGGTATGGAACGGGTTTTGACGACCAAAGCCAACTATCTTGCTGAACAATTAGGTTATGATGTCAGCATCGTCATCACTGACGACAAAGGCACAAAGCCCTATTTCCCTCTCTCGGAAAAGATCCATGTCATCCAATTAGATGTAAACATCGACAATCTTTGGCAATATCCCTTCTGGAAGAGATTCTATCTCTACAAAAAGAAGATGGGACTATACAAACGGAGATTGGAAAAGTGCTTGAAACAACTACAACCAGATATTACGATCTCCTTGCTGAGAAGGGAAATCAATTTCCTCTGCGACATTAAGGATGGAAGTGCTAAAGTGGGGGAGATCCATTTCGGGCGTTATAAGTATAGAGAGGCTAACTTCAGTTTCTTACCTAGTTTCGTAAACAAATGGATTACCAACCGATGGATGGCACAGTTGGATCAAAAAGTCAAGCAGTTAGACCGGTTCGTGGTGCTGACTCATGAAGATGCAACCTATTGGAAAGGACTACCCAATCTGACAGTGATTCCCAATCCTATCACGATTGAACAGGGAACTGTCTCGGACTGCTCCTCCAAACAAGTCATCGCCGTCGGCAGATATACCTATCAAAAGGGATTTGACTTGCTGATCTCTGCATGGCAGATTGTCCATAAAAAACATCCGGACTGGACACTCAACATCTACGGCGGAGGAGACAACATTTTATACCAAGAACTAGCAACAAAACTATCTCTTAAGGATACCGTCCTGTGTCATGGCACAGTAAATGATATACGAAAAGAATATGTCAGAAGTTCTATCTTCGTTCTAAGTTCCAGATTTGAAGGATTTGGATTAGTATTAGCAGAAGCCATGTCTGTTGGCTTAGCATCGGTTTCATTCGCATGTCCTTGTGGTCCGAGAGACATTATCCACGACGGAGAAGATGGTATTCTATGCGAGAACGGCAATATTCAGCAATTAGCAGCAGGCATCTGCCGACTCATTGAAGATGAACAATTGAGAAAAGAGATGGGACGGAAAGCAGCACAAAATATACAACGCTTTTCATTAGAGAATATTATGACTCAATGGGATGACTTGTTGCAAGAGATTCATAGAACTCATGCCAAATAGGCATTATTCTTTCTGAGGTATAGTTCTTGGATTCCTGTCTTGCCCTGACAGACATCTGTTGGCGGGTTTCATTGTTCTCTATCATCGAACAAATGGCTGTTGCCATTTCCTTGATATCATCAGGAGAGACCAGAACTCCGGTTTGTCCATTTCGAATGATGGATTGTGGACCGTACTTGCAGTCAAATGATACCACAGGTAAGCTACAAGACATTGCTTCAATTAGGACTAAACCAAAAGATTCGTAACGAGAGGACATCACATAAAAATCACTATTGCCATAACATGAATAGACATCATTGGTCGACTGATGTAAAATGACATTGGTGATGTGATACTGTTGAATCTGATCCTTCAAACGTTCATAATCGCCGACACTCCCGTCATGACTCCCGTAAATATGAAGAGTCCAATCCGGATGCTTTTTTTGAACTATTCGCCACGAATCCAACAACATGTCAAAGCCTTTTTGATAAGCATATCTTCCGACACTAATGACACATTTATGGACATGAGACTTATTAGGTTCTTGATTCGGATAAGTGACTAACATGTTGGGGATACAAACGACCTTGTCCTTCAGATTCCAGGCCGCTTTCTCTGACTCGGTCATCACTATGATCTTATCAAACTTCCGTATGGCTGATAATAACTGACATTTCAGAATCCTTTCTCGAATGCGTTTAAAAAATCGCTTGAATTTTTTGACATCCTCGAAATAGGCTGATAGTCCACAATGACACTCTACAACACGTACGGCTTGAACTTTAGAAGAAAGGACTGCTTTTAAATCAGAGACATGCAAATCTGCACAAACAACAACATCAGTATTCAGATTCTCTAACATCAGATTAAGTTCCTTTCGAAAAGACCGTTCACTCATGTACCTATCTATATATTGATAGATGCCATGAAAAGAACAACGAGATATATAACGAGTGGCCAAATCTATATGGTTGACTTTATCGGATATAGGAAATGACAAGGGTGCTCCATATTGATTATAAGTTATCAGATATACCTCATAATCAGGATGTTCAGCCAGCAGACTTAGTTTCTGAGACCAAACACGCTCTACTCCATTCAGAGATTTGAAGTTATTACACAGGAAGACGACCTTCATTGAGAAATTTTTGCAAATATACAAAATAAAATTGGTAATCTCAATTATTTATCGTATTTTTGCACAAAATAAGCAGAAAATGAAGAAATTATGCTTTCTGGTGGACAGTATCTTCACGATTGGAGGGGTGCAAAGGGTGACTGCGGTCATTGCGGGAGCCTTAAGCAAGGACTATGATGTGACCATCGTGACCTTTGACAGCCCTCAGAAGAAAGACCTGGCTATGTACCAATTAGGCGACTACCATCTTCATTATCTGTTTATATCTTATCCCAACATCAGTCCCATTAAAAACAAACTGTGCAAGGCCTATAGTTATCTGTATAGAAAAATATTCCACAAATGTGGACTGACATCAGATTTATATGCCCATAGTTCTTTTCCAAGAGAGAGAAAGAATGCGTTGATCAAAGTTCTCCAAAAAGGGAAATATGATGCAGTGATAGGGATTCATGCATTCCTCGCCATACGACTGGCGACTATCAAGAAGGAACTGGGAAGCACTAAGACAATCGGATGGATTCATAACTCCTTCGACGCCTTGCTCAGAGATGGGTCCCCCTATTTAGGAACGGAACTGAAGTACCATTATGGCAGACAGTTGCAGAAGTTGGACAATGTGGTGGTGCTCTATCAACAGGATGCAGAGATGTATCAACAGGCATTCGGTTTCAGACCTACTTCCATCTATAATCCGCTGACCCTGAAGCCAGGTCCTCGATCTGATGGACAGCAGAAAAAGTTCTTGGCTGTGGGTCGTTTCTCGCCTAAGCATAAGGGCTTCGACCTGTTGATTAAAGCATTCGCTATTTTTGCTCAACAGAATGTGGATTGGCAATTGGATATTGTGGGTGACGGGCCAGAGAAAAACAAATTAGCACAAATGATCGTTGAAGAAGGTTTAGAAGGACGTATCCGGCTTCATCCTTTCACCAATGGGATTCAAGCCTACTACTCTTCTGCCAGTATCTACGTACTCAGTTCACGATGGGAAGGCATGCCATTGGTATTGGTGGAAGCCATGTCGCACGGCTTACCCATTATCGCTTCTGACATTCCTACTTGTAAAGAGCTATTAAGCGACTTCGGGCTGTTTTTTAGGAATGAGGACATTCAAGAACTGGCCCAACGTTTAGAGGATGCCACACACTTAGACTGGCAACAAAAATCAGACGAAGCCATCAAAATAGCCCAGCGATTTGACATCAGCCATATCATTGAGCAATGGAAGCGACTCCTTGAGTCGTAAATTTAGTCAAACATTCCCATGACTTTTTCGACAATCGGGGCCATGTCGTAATACTTGTATTCGGCAAGGTGGCCTCCGAGGATCAGATTGATATCCTGATCGGCGAGGGCGCGATATTGCTGATAGAGCGACATGTTCTTCTCGTCGTTGACACTATAGAAAGGTTCCATACCGTCTTTCCATTCTGCTGAGTATTCTCTGGAGATAACGGTCTTTGGACATTTGTAGACATCATCACCAAACATTTCGAAATGTTTGTGCTCAATGATACGGGTATAGGGGACATCGGCATCGGTGAAGTTCATAACGGCATTACCCTGATAGTTTGGCATATCAAGAATTTCTTCCTCGAAACGAACTGTTCGATATTCAAGTTTGCCAAAACAATAGTCGAAATATTCATCCAATTTTCCTGTATATAGAATCTTCGAACATTGAACATTGAATAATGGACATTGAATATTGTAAGTCCTATGTTGTTCGTCGTATTGCCGATTACATTCAAAGAAATCTACGTTTGTTAAGACATCAATACCTTTAAGCATGCCATCGATGAGTTTGTTAAAGCCACCAATGGGAATACCCTGAAAACGGTCGTTGAAGTAATTGTTGTCGTGAACAAAACGGACGGGCAGGCGTTTAATAATAAATGCAGGCAGTTCAGAGCACTTGCGCCCCCATTGCTTTTCAGTATAACCTTTAATCAGAATCTCGTAGATATCCTTACCTATCAGCAACTGGGCTTGTTCTTCCAAGTTGCGTGGTTCAGTGACACCATCAGCCTTCATCTTGGCTAATGCCTCCTGACGTTGCTCCTCAATCTTAGCCTGAGCTTCTGCTGGAGTCAGAACACCCCACATCTGATAGAAGGTGTTCATATTAAAAGGTAAGTTATATTGCTTACCTTTATAATTCGCGATTGGAGAATTGGTATAGCGGTTAAACTCTACAATTGAGTTCACGAAGTCCCAAACTTTTTTATTGGAGGTATGGAAAATATGTGCACCATACTTATGAACATTGATGCCTTCGATGTTCTCGCAATAGATATTTCCTCCGAGATGATTACGTTTGTCGATAACCAGACAGCGCTTGCCTTGGCGATGAGCCATGCAGGCAAACGTAGCCCCGTAGATACCAGCACCTACTATCAAATAATCATATTGTTTCTCCATCATTCACAGATTTTTCGGCAAAAATAAGGAAAAATTTGGAATTATGCAAAATTATTCGTACTTTTGTGGTCATAAATGTGAAATGGGATGAATAACGAAGCCATCAGAGAGAGGTTCAAGAACAATCCGAAGTGGAAGAAGTTCTTTGACTGGGTGATTATGAACCAAGTGGAGACCAGGCCACGATGGTTCGTCAGATTGTTGGCACCATTGTACCAACATCGGGGGAAGCACTCGGTGATTCATCGTTCTGCAAGGATGGATACACCTCCGTACCGAAAATTCTCTTTGGGCGATTATTCAGTTGTAGAATCGTTTGCCTGCATCAATAATGCGGTGGGCGATGTGATTATCGGCGACTACACCCGAGTGGGGCTGCATAATACCATCATCGGCCCTGTGACTATTGGCAATCATGTGAATCTGGCACAGGGAATTACTGTGACGGCACTGAATCATAACTTTGAGAATCCTGACAGCAGAATTGATGAGCAAGGCGTGTCAACAAAGCCTGTCACCATCGGTAATGACATCTGGATTGGTGCGAATGCCGTGATTCTGCCAGGTGTCACCGTCGGGGATCATTCTGTGGTTGCCGCAGGAGCCGTTGTTACCAAGGATGTGCCCCCCCACTCGCTCGTGGCTGGGGTGCCAGCAAAAATCATCAAGCAGATATGAGAATCGGTATTGAAGCTCAGAGAATCTTCCGCAAGAATAAGCACGGCATGGACTATGTGGTGCTACAGGAGATTCGTGAACTTCAGAAGATAGATACAAGGAATGAATACTTCGTGTTTGTTGCCCCTGGTGACGACAGATGTCTGGAAGACACCCAGAATGTGCACATTCTGGAAATAGGTGGTGACTTCTATCCGCTTTGGGAACAGGTAACTCTTCTGAAAGCTGCCAACGAACTGAATCTGGACATGCTCCACTGCACGAGTAACACAGCCCCCATCCGTTGTAAGATTCCACTCATCCTGACTTTGCACGACATTATTTTCCTGGAACCAAGAGACAAAGCCAACAAATCGTTCTATCAGAACATGGGTTGGTTTTATCGCAGACTTGTCGTTCCACGCATCCTCAAGAAATGTAAGCGCATCATCACTGTCTCGAACTTCGAAAAAAACAATATCATTTCGAAGTTGGATATTCCCCAGGAGAGAATCACGATGATCTACAACGGCTACAACCAATGGTTCAAACCCGTTGAGGACACTTATCAGATATACAAAAAGTACATCGACTCGCCAGGCTATTTCTTCTTCCTTGGCAATACAGATCCC
>JAEEOD010000293.1 GCA_016284115.1 Bacteroidaceae bacterium | reverse complement strand
CCAGTAATTTCCACGTCAAACACATGATCGTTGTGAATTGCACTAGTGCCATCAACATTGAATCCTCCTTGATAAATTGGAATGACCAATTTGTCTTCCGGCATACCGGGACGAAGCTGGCGCAAAGTTTTCAGTCCATTGCGCACTCCAACCGCAGGCATTTGCTGATTCATTTCCAAACCCTTCAACGAAACAAAAATCTGTTTATCCTGCTCAGTATCGGTAACTTCAATACCGATATTATATGGCAACACAGCGGCACCCACATTTACTCCTTGAATGATATTGATTTCGTTGGGGAAGCAAGGATATGCCATGCCTTTTTCATCATAGATATTTACCGAGAAAGAATTTGCTTTGCCCTCGTTAAGGCTACATTTGACTACTACGCCATTGCCTATCTCCATTTTTCCGCTTGACCATGCCTTGTCACCTCGCACGAGTTCCACATATAGTTTCGCTGGAATATTTTTTTGATTTGGCTCAAGCATAAGCGAAATCGGGGCATCGTTCTTCACCGTTGTCGACTTATATTTGATGTCCAATTGGATTGTGCCGACTTTTACTTCCTTTTTCGCTTCGCTGTCGATTGTGGAAGCAAATAAGGCTGCCCCCTTTGCTACCGCTGTCATCGGGTCAATGCTGTTGTCCACATTGGGCGTAATCTGTTCTTTCAACATCTGACGCACCACAGGTGAATGCGTTGGACCACCTACTAAAATCAAAGAATCCAACTGCGAACCTTTTAGATTATTGCGTTGCAACAAGTCTTTGCAAATGTAAACAGCTTTCTGGAATATTGGTTGAATGACAGCCTTCAGTTGGTCTTGTGTGATAATCATATCCAGTTCGATGTCGTTGTCGTCATCATCAACTCCAAACTCGTCGAGTTGCGAGGTGATGTCACATTTATCCTTGAACGACAACTGATTCTTTGCTTGCTCAGCATAGAACTTCATAGCATCACGTAAAATCTGCTTTTTCGTATTGTCGGCAAGAATATTGTCTATTGTGTAGTTTTCTTGCAGATATGGAATAATAATCTCATCCACAATGGCGTAATCAAGGTTCTTACCGCCAAGATAGTTGTCTCCTTCTGTGTCAAACACCTGCATAACGCCATCCTCCACACGCAAAAGCGCTGCATCGAAAGTTCCGCCACCGAAGTCGAAGACGAGCCAATATCCGTTCTTGTTTTCTACGCTTAAGCCGTAGGCCATAGCCGCAGCAATGGGTTCCTGCAGCAACTCGCAATGCTCAATACCAGCCAATGTGGCCGCACGTTTGGTTGCTGCAATCTGATCGGCTTTGAACTTGGCAGGAATAGTTATTACAGCGGCATTCACGTTATCCTCCGACACAAATGATTTCAAGGCTTTTAATACTTCAGCAGATAGTTCCTCTGAAGTGTAATCACGTCCCATATTGGAACTTGAATATTTTGCATCAAGTCCCATTGTGCGCTTGAACTCCAGAAACACATTCTCATTTCCAGCGCTCCACCTCTTCGTTGCTCTTGATTTATCTGATCGTAAATCGTTGTATGCACCTTGTCCAACTCTAATAACTTGCTTCTTGGTCCACGACACGCACGAAGCCATTGTGTCTTTCAAGTCGTCAGCCTTTTTGATGGTTGGTTCTCCATTCTCCATCCTACAGATGGCGGAATTGGTTGTGCCAAGATCAATTCCGTATTTCATTTTTACTTGTGCCATATTGCTCGTTTATTTTTAGTTTTGACTTACTGTTATTTGTGCCGACTGTATCATAACACCTTTATAATTGATTTGAGGCTTGACAATGCCTGTAATTATTTGTTTGCCTGATTCTATATTTTCATCTTCAATAAAATTTGCTGTCACCTTCATTCCCTCATCATACTCTTTACCGAGCATATCCACAATTTCATATCCGTTAGCTAAAAGGTTATCTTTCATTTGTGCTATAGACTTTGAAAGTTGCTTATGACCTTTCACAGAACTATCCATTCTGTAAAGCGTCATTTCCATGAAAGTAATGCGGTCGGCAAGAGTTTTCACCAGCGAATGGTCTGGTTCCATCAAAGTGTTGGCACTTGCATTATTCAACGCATCGCCAATCTTTTGCAATTCGTTCATTTCGGAACTGAACTGACCGACAATCTTCTCGTTCAATTCGTCGGCTTGCTTTTTCAGCAAGGCAATCTTGTCATCAGAGGTTTTCTGCCCTTTCTTGTGCAATAGCCATACAACAACAGAGGCCAATATCGCAAAAATAAAGGCAACTATACCCCAAATAGTTTTCGCCTTGAGGCTGTCACTGGTTTGGGAGACAGCCTCATTGGTAGATTTGATTTTTAGTCCCAATTCATCTGCCGCAGTTTGGATATTGGCGGAATTAGTGGCCACAACATTAGCAAGCGAATCGATAGACGCTTGTTTTTTTTGTAATGCAGAGTTGAGTGACTCATTATCCGATGCAAGGGAAACAATTTGTGTTTTCAGCTCTTTCAATTGATCATTGAATACTGCATTTTGTTGTTCGACATTTTGCACCTTCTGTTCAAGTGTTGTGATTTGATTTTGTTGTACGTGGTATTGGTTATTTGGTATTTGAGCCAACATCCATACAGGCGTGATCAACAAATAGAATAAAAATCTCTTTCTTAACATATTAAAAAAAACATTGAAATACTACTGTATAAACTTACTTTAGTCATTCACTTTACCATAAATTGCCAATACTATGAATAAACCAACAATAAAACCGCCCCAAGATTCAACGATAGCCCATCCGATAGCACCAACTGCTAAAGCAATGATAATCCAAACAATACATCCCCAGCTTGTATTATCTCTACTGCTTGAGGAAGATGATGTTGATGATCCAACAGAATGCGAGTGATTGGGAATACTACTTATTGCAGAATCCACTTGGGATTTTATATTATTGAGAGAAGACTTGTTAGTATTAAAGTGACTGCGTTCAGCTGATGTCATATCCAGCCCACCAATCAGATTCATTACATTAATTGCGGAATCAACTTTTGATTTTAAGTTAACAATATTCGTTAGTGGCGACGAATATGAATAAGGAGAGGTTGAGATATTTTGTGCATTGTTGATCACGGTAACAATCATTCCTAAAGCATTATTTGCTACCGCACTGGATATTTGCAAATAAGTATCGTTTTGTGAACCAAGCTGATTTTTTATACTGACTAAGTGAGGTTTACAATTATTAACCAAATCCCTTGCGTTTTCTATTGTATGTGATTCTGTTTGGAATACCTTTAACTGATTGGCAATGAACAACACGTCAGCCCCAACTGCTTCTTCCTCTTTTTTCTTTTCCAGAATGGCCAAGTTTGATTACACCGGTCTTTACACATCTTTCCAACAGCAATTTCACAGGCGTATTTTTGAAGTACCATTGCTATGTCAATGTTGTCATCGTCATCGGTATTGTTGAAGTAATTGATGCCACATTGCAAAATGGTATTGGCTAATTCGTCTGCAATCATCTGATACTTCATGTCAGTTGCTCCCAATAAACTCTTCACCTTTGCCAAATCCCTCTTTGTGTTATTCATAAGGGTTTTGCCTGCTTTATAATTGGCATCCGCATCATCGCGTTTCATAGACTTGGCTTTCACAATTTCTGCATTGATTCTGGAAATAGGCTCGTCAACAACTTTCGCTCTTAGGTATTCGTTGTCATCTTCCGAAACACCATTTTCCTCAAAGAGTTCAAATAATTCTGACGCATCGACCTCTTCAAGCAATGAGTCAATATAGAGATGCGCAAGGTCTTCTTCGGTTATTGAAAATGCTTCACCACAGATAGTTTTAACAAAATTGTCGCGCAGGTCATCGTTATGAATCAATTCCGTGATATTCCCGATGGCAAATCCCAGATCGTTATTATGCAATATTCCTGTGACCGATTTGTTAACCATTGACGAAAAAGAGTCATCAATGTCAAACACATCATAGATATTGTCAAGGTTTCCACTCTTTAGATAGTTCAGAGCGTGTGTCGATGACAAATCTTTGACGAACCAAAATAGAGCATATTTTAGTTTG
>JAEEOD010000292.1 GCA_016284115.1 Bacteroidaceae bacterium | reverse complement strand
AACAAACTCTTCGAGGTCTTTTTCAAAACCATTCACATTTGGTCCCAATGGCACTACCCAATTGGTGTCAAATGCCTCCTTGATATAATTTTGCTCCAATCCTGCTTCGCTCATGTGAGCAAGGCATAGATAAATTCGTTTATTATTTTGCATTTTTATACTGATGTATCTCTATTTAATCTGCAAAATTACTCAAAAAATAAAAAACTATTGCAGTTTTTTTCAATTTTTATTACCAACCCATGTTCTTAGTAAAGAAATGGACTATTGAAATCCTTCAGATTGGGATGATTGTTATCTCGTTCAGATAATATAATGTCCTGAATGGGGATAGGCCACTGAATCGCAATGTCGGGGTCATTCCAAGCAATACCACCTTCTGCTTCTGGATGATAGAATTCATCGCACTTGTACTGGAACAACGCCTGTTCACTCAACACACAAAAACCGTGGGCCATACCTTTGGGTAGGAAGAACATACGAAGGCTTTCCTCAGATAGTTCGCACATCACATATTTACCATAAGTGGGACTTCCTTTTCGAATATCCACAGTTACATCGAGCACTCTTCCCTTTACACAACGAAGCAACTTGGCTTGAGAAAAAGGTGGAAACTGGAAATGCAAGCCTCTTAATACACCATATGAGCTCAAGCTCTCGTTATCCTGGACAAACGTAACGTCTAAACCGGTCTTTTCGTTAAACTCTTTGGCATTGAAAACTTCAAAAAAGTAGCCACGACTGTCACGATGGACCTTGGGTTCTAAAATGAACACACCATCTATCGCAGTCTTTATAACATCCATCATTACTTTATTTCCTCCAAACCATCTTGTTAACGATTCCTACATAACTCTGAATGATCTTCACTACTTTTGTGGAGACATTCTCTTCAACATAATCTGGTACTGGAATACCATAATCGCCATTCTGATTCATGCTCACTGCTGTGTCTACTGCTTGAAGCAATGAAACCTCGTCAATGCCTGCGATGAAAAAGCATGCCTTGTCTAAAGCTTCTGGACGCTCAGTGCTGGTACGGATGCAGATGGCTGGGAAAGGATGACCTACACTAGTGAAGAAGCTACTCTCTTCAGGTAAAGTACCACTATCGGAAACTACTGCAAAAGCATTCATCTGCAAGCAATTGTAATCATGGAAACCAAGGGGCTCGTGTTGGATAACACGCCGATCAAGTTGGAAACCACTTGCCTCCAAACGCTTGCGACTACGTGGGTGACAGCTATAGAGAATAGGCATGTCATACTTCTCTGCCATCTTATTGATGGCTGTAAACAATGAGATGAAGTTCTTCTCTGTATCTATGTTTTCTTCACGGTGGGCAGAGAGCAAAATATACTTGCCTTTCTCTAAACCTAGGCGCTGGTGAATGTCTGAGTTTTCAATCTCTGCCAAGTTCTGATGCAGCACCTCTGCCATAGGGCTACCGGTTACATAGGTACGTTCTTTGGGCAATCCACAATCAGCCAAATAACGACGTGCATGCTCGCTGTAGGCCATGTTCACATCGCTGATAATATCTACTATGCGACGGTTGGTTTCCTCAGGCAAGCATTCATCCTTGCAGCGGTTTCCTGCTTCCATGTGAAAGATGGGGATGTGAAGCCTCTTAGCTCCAATGACCGATAGGCAACTGTTGGTATCACCAAGTACAAGAACGGCATCTGGCTTAGTCTCCACCATCAACTTATAGCTCTTGTCGATGATGTTGCCCATGGTTGCTCCTAAATCATCCCCCACTGCATCCATATATACATCTGGATCTTTCAACTTGAGGTCTTTGAAGAACACGCCATTGAGATTATAATCGTAGTTCTGACCTGTATGGGCCAACAGACAGTCGAAGTATTGCCTGCATTTGTTAATCACTGCCGCCAGTCTGATAATTTCTGGACGGGTACCAACTATAATCAAAAGCTTCAGCTTGCCATTATCTTTAAATGCTGCCATAATTATTATTTTACTAGTTCAAAGTAAGTATCTGGTTTATTGGGGTTAAATATCTCGTTGCAATACATTACTGTTACCAGATTCTCAGTTTCGGATAGGTTAATGATATTATGTGTATAACCTGGCAACATGTGCACACATTGGATATTGTCGCCAGAGACTTCAAACTCAATGACCTCGTCTGTGCCTATCTTGCGTTCCTGAATAAGGCCATGGCCACTGACTACAATGAAGAACTCCCACTTGGTATTGTGCCAGTGCTGCCCTTTGGTTATGCCTGGTTTTGAGATATTGATACTTACCTGCCCTGCATTGAGTGTATGTACCAACTCGGTGAAAGATCCACGGTTATCTACGTTCATCTTCAAAGGGAATGCCACTTTCTCTTTGGGCAGGTAGCTGAGATAAGTGCTGTATAGCTTCTTAGCAAAACTGTTTTCCGGGATATCTGGTATCGTGAGTGTCTTAGGCTGTTCTGCAAAAGACTTTAGATGATCTATAATTTCTCCCAATATGGCCTTATGGGTGGTAGGTACGTAGCAGTACTTGCCTTGCTCAGTAGGGATAACATCCAAACCAGCAAACTCACATTTGTGCTCCTGGCCTATCAGGCAGGCAATCATCTCATCAACCAAATCATCAATATACAACAGCTCCAGTTCTACCGACGGGTCGTTTACTGTATAGGGCAGATCGTTGGCAAAGGCGTTGCAGAAGGTTGCTACAGCACTATTATAATTAGGGCGACACCACTTACCAAAAAGGTTGGGGAATCTATAAACCAGTACCTTGGCACCTGTTTCCTTTCCATACTCCAAAAACAAGTCTTCTCCTGCCTTTTTGCTGCGGCCATACTCGCTATTGCCAAAACGACCTGTCAATGAGGCTTGCTGGCTAGAAGACAACATTACGGGGCCGGTATTACCATGCTTCTTCAACGTGTCCAACAGCGTACTAGCAAAGCCAAAGTTGCCTTGCATAAACTCAGATGTTTCTTTCGGTCTGTTCACACCTGCCAAGTTGAACACAAAATCGGCTTCCTTACACCATGCATCGAGTTCCTCTGGAGTAGAGTCGAGGTCGTATTCATACACGGTCTCAACCACCACATCACCATAGCAACGTGCCTTTCCGTCCTTAATATTATTGAGCTGGGCACACAGGTTCTTACCTACAAATCCCTTTGCGCCTGTTACCAGGATTTTCATACTTAAAACTTAGGAATAATCTATCAATTCTAAAATCAACTACTTGACGATATTGGGAATACCGTTCAACTCATTCTGTATATACTCCAGACTGGCAATCTTTGCCTTGGTTTCTTCGAGGTTTAATCGACGGGTATTATCTGAGTTGAACTCTTCGATAGTTGCCTGTTTAGTATCACCTTCTATGAAATACTTATCATAGTTCAGGTCACGGTTGTCAGCCGGTACTGCATAGAAGTTGCCCATGTCAATGGCCTTAGCAGCCTCTTCTTTGGTGAGAAGAGTTTCGTACATCTTTTCACCATGACGAATACCAATCACCTTGATGTCTTCTTTATTGCCGCCAAACAACTCACAAACGGCCTCTGCCTGGGTCTGGATGGTACATGCTGGCGCCTTCTGCACCAGGATATCACCATTCTTGCCATTCTCAAAGGCGAAGAGTACCAGATCTACTGCTTCATCCAAAGACATGATGAAGCGTGTCATCTTTGGCTCAGTCAACGTGATAGGATTGCCCTTACGAATCTGGTCAATCCAAAGAGGTATCACAGAGCCACGTGAGCACATTACGTTTCCATAGCGTGTGCAGCAAATCTTAGTATCACCAGAGAGTCTTGACTTCGCTACAGCTATCTTCTCCTCAATGGCCTTGGTAATGCCCATCGCATTGATAGGATATGCAGCCTTGTCGGTGCTCAAGCAGATAACGCACTTCACACCCGCATCAATGGCAGCATCTAATACATTATCGGTACCTATCACATTGGTCTTCACTGCCTCCATGGGGAAGAACTCACAACTGGGCACCTGCTTCAATGCTGCAGCATGGAACACATAGTCCACACCTTTCATGGCATACTTCAACGTGCTCTTGTTGCGCACATCACCTATGTAGAACTTAATCTTGTTCGCAACTTCCGGCATACGGGCTTGAAAGTCATGGCGCATATCGTCCTGCTTCTTCTCGTCACGGGAGAAGATTCTAATTTCTCCAATGTCTGTACGCAGGAACCTATTCAACACTGCATTACCAAAACTGCCTGTGCCTCCTGTTATAAGAAGGACTTTTTCTTTAAATACTGACATATGTAAATACTATTAATTATCAAACGACTATATTATGTCCAGAAAAGAGATTCTTTCCTGCAGCTAATAGTAAAATTTTATCCATTGATTGTTTGGCTAATTCTTT
>JAEEOD010000291.1 GCA_016284115.1 Bacteroidaceae bacterium | reverse complement strand
CACCAGTTACTTGTACTTTCACGGCTTTAGGATTAATGTACCTGAATGTTACGGTGTTGTCGGCATTGATTTCAGGAGAAACGATGCCAGTGCCAGGCCCCAAAGCCTGCTGAGCAAACGCCATTGAGCCGCAAGCCCAAATAGCTAAAGTCAATAATGTCTTTTTCATAATATTGATTTTTATATTAGAGTTTATATGCAAATGTACACAAAAAACTGAAAGAATTATGTATATTTGCAAGAAATAACTTAATTGATTCAAAAATATGAAAAAATCGAACTTATTAGTGATGGCTTTTGCCGCATTGTTGGTAAGTTGTACTTCTTCTGACAAATCAGAATTAAATCCCGTGCTTACTATTGAGGGTGGACAGATTCAAGGTGTTCCATCGGGTGCTGAAGGCGTAATAGTATATAAAGGGGTGCCTTATGCAGCACCACCTGTGGGTGACTTGCGTTGGAAACGTCCTCAGCCTGTGGTAGCTTGGGAGGGTGTGAAGGTGGCAGACAAATTCAGTGATGCAGCTATGCAGCGTACCCGTAACCCTCAGGATGGGCAGTATGGTACTGAGTTCCATTTCTTGAGCGATGACCCTCATTACTCAGAGGATTGCCTCTACTTGAATGTTTGGGCGCCAGAAAAAGCACCCGGACATCCTGAAAAGAAACTGCCTGTAGCGATGTGGGTACATGGTGGCGCTTACTTCGGTGGCGGGGGCTTCGAGACTGAGATGGATGGTGATGCATGGGCACAGCGTGATGTGATTCTTGTGACCATCAACTATCGCTTGGGTATCTTTGGCTTCTACAATCATCCCGAGCTCTCTGCAGAAGACCCCGATCATGTGTCTGGCAATTATGGATTGCTTGACCAGATTGCTGCTTTAAAGTGGGTGAAAAACAATATTGCGCAGTTTGGTGGCGACCCAGATAATATTATGATATTCGGACAGAGTGCTGGTGGTGCCAGTATCCGTAATTTATGTGCATCTCCTTTAAGTAAAGATCTGATTGCCAAAGCTATTGTGCAGAGTGGAGGTGGCCTGGGCGAATTTATCTCTACGGGTGATGACAAGTCACAAGCTGATTTTGATAATGTGGGTATAGAACTCATGAATGCGATGGGCTTCAAATCGTTGGCTGAGATGCGTGCTGCCAGCGCTCAGGATGTGTATGATGCACACGGTAGGGTGCCTCGTGGTGTTGGAGGTATGCTGTCACCTCATACTGATGGCGTGATACTGAGCAAGAGCTTTGACCAGGCTACCTATGATAAAACATTGGCTGATGTACCTTACATGTTAGGTTATACAGGTGATGATATGATGGATTTGAGCGAGCCTATCTTGAGTTTTGCAGCCGTACGTGACTCGTTGTCAACACATCCAACCTATTGCTACTTGTTTGACCGTAAGTTGCCAGACGATGGTAGAGCCTGCTTAAAAGGTGCCTTTCATAGCAGTGAGTTATGGTTTGTATTCCACACATTAGGCCGTAGCTGGCGTCCATTTACTGAGGCTGACTTCAAACTCTCAGATGAAATCGTGGATGCTTGGACAAACTTTGCAAAGTATGGTAACCCAAATGGCGAGACAGGTAATGTCTGGGCTCCTGCTACTAAGGAAAATCCTGTGATTTATGAATTCAAGATAAAAGAGTAGGGTAGGTTATTTTAAAATAAGAAAAGGGGACAATTACTGTCCCCTTTTTTGTTTAAATGGTTTTCAATGTTATGCCCATTCTTCCAACATATTCTCAGTAACAAACTTGAGGTTGTTGAGAGCGATTGCCTCGCTAGCCTGATCGTTGTTGTCGGTACGGAACACCAAGATGCCCTTGCCTGCCACCAAGAATGAATACAGATAAGCAATGCTGATGCCTGCGTCGCTAAACACCTTAATAGCGTCAGCACCTCTGCCAGGCTTGTTGTCGAGTTCGATGGCGAATACATCAGTCAATGCAACTGCCACGCCTGCTTCTTTCAGCACTTCCCATGCACGTGTGGGTTCACTGCAGATGATACGGCAGATACCATACTCAGCTGTATCGGCAATAGTCATAGCGATCAGCTGTATTTGCGATTGCTTAAAGAGGTTGAGCACCTAACCAGCGTGCCTGACTTGTTCTCCAAGAAAATGGATAGTTGTTTGATTGTCATAATGGTATGGTTTTAGAATAATTTACGTAAGTCTTTTACTCTGACAGCTTTCTTTTCGTCTGATACCACCAAGCTGCCCTTTGGTACCAACTTTACACGAGGCGTAATAAGGATTTCATCCTTCAACTGACGGGTTATCTCACGCTCTAATGCTTTGAGACGACTGTAATCGTCGGTGAACATCTGGTTGATTTCTACCTCGATGGTCATGATGTCGTTGCTGTCCACTGTCTCTAAGGTGATGAGATAGTCGGTGCTCAGTTCCTTGAAGCCCAGCAGAATCTTCTCAATCTGAATTGGGAAGATATTGACACCCTTGAGAATCATCATATCATCGCTTCTGCCTTGCAGACGAGCCAAACGCTTATGATGTCTGCCACAAGGACAGTCGCCTGGGATAATGCGGGTAAGGTCGCGTGTGCGGTAACGCAACAGCGGCATCGCCTCACGGTTGATGGTGGTGAGAACTAATTCGCCTAACTCGCCATCAGGCACAGGCTTCAGCGTTACTGGGTCGATGATTTCTACAATGAAATAGTCTTCCCAGATGTGCAGACCGTTCTGCTCCTGGCACTCGAAAGCGACACCAGGCCCCATCATCTCAGAGATACCGTAGGAGTTATACGCCTTTACACCCAAGTTTTGCTCAATTCGTTGGCGCTGCTCTTCGCTATGAGGCTCAGCACCGATGCACAGAACGCGCAACTTGGTATCCTTGCGTGGATCAACCCCTTCTTCCTTCATCACCTCGTAGATGCGTGAGGCATAGCTGGGGATAGCATGCAGTACTGAGGTGCCAAAGTCCTTGATGAACTTGATTTGGCGAATGGTGTTACCAGCGGCAGCAGGAACGGTCAGCATACCCACCTTCTCGGCACCATATTGGAAACCTAAGCCGGCTGTGAACATACCATAACCCGCAGAGTTCTGGAACACGTCTTCAGGACGGCTACCTACCATCCAGAGGCATCGTGCTACTGCATTTGCCCACTCTTCAAGGTCTTTCTGCGTGTGCAGTACTACCGTTGGGTTGCCCGTTGTACCACTGGATGAATGCAGACGCACACAATCCTTCATGGGTACGCAAGCCAATCCGAAAGGATAATTCTCACGCAAGTCCTCCTTTGAAGTGAAAGGCAGTTTTTGAACGTCGTCTAAGGTTTTAATGTCCTCAGGCGTAATTCCCAGTTCTTGGAATTTCTTTTGATAGAAAGGTGAGTTCATGCAATGGCGCACTGTCTTTTGCAGGCGTTCCAGTTGCAACGCTTTCAGTCCTTCAACTGACAGCGTCTCTACCTCGGGGTTGAAATAATCAGAATAACTCATATCATTTTATGTTTCTATTATCTATAACATGGGCGCTCTTGCCCTGGCTGCGCTCAATGGTGTTAGGCGCTTTCAGCTTTACCTTAGCAGCGATGCTCAATACACTCTTCAGCTTGTTCGACAATTTCTTTTCCAATTCGTCAATTGCTGCTGGAGTATCGAAGGTTGAAGTGAAGTATTCCTGACGCAGTTCTACCTGCACCTGCAATGTGTCGAGATTGTTCACACGATCCACAATCAGCATATAGTGAGGTGCAAACTCCTTCATGCTCAGCACTACGCTCTCCACCTGTGATGGGAAGACATTGATACCACGAATGATAAGCATGTCGTCGCTACGTCCGTGGATAGCCGACATTCGCACGTTGGTTCTGCCGCAATCGCACTGACCAGGCAGCAATGAGCAGAGGTCACGTGTACGATAACGCAATACAGGCATACCCTCTTTGGTGAGGGTAGTGAAAACCAACTCGCCTTGCTGACCTATAGGCAAAGGTTCCAAGGTTACGGGATTGATGATTTCAGGATAGAAATGGTCTTCGTTAATGTGAGAACCATGCTGAGCCTGGCATTCATAGCTTACGCTCGGGCCCATTACCTCACTCAAACCATAGATGTTAAAGCCCTTCAAGCCTAAACGCTCCTGGATTTCTTCACGCATCTTCTCTGTCCAGGGCTCTGCCCCGAAAGCACCCACACGCAGTTTGATTTGATCTTTGGTAATACCCATCTTGTCCATCGTCTCAGCTAAATAGAGAGCATAAGAAGGCGTGCAGGCAATGCCTGTGATGCCTAGGTCCCTGATAAGGCGCACATGTTTTTCTGTATTACCTGTAGAGGTAGGAACCACTGATGCACCTACCATTTCTACGCCATTATGGGCACCCAATCCACCCGTAAACAATCCGTAGCCATAAGCTACAGAGAAAATGTCGTCACGAGTCACGCCATAAGCTGTGAGGCATCGAGCCATACACTCTGCCCACACACCGATATCTTTGCGGGTATAACCTACAATGGTAGGATTGCCTGTAGTACCCGATGAGGCGTGGATACGGATAATTTCACTTTGCGGAGCTGCTTGTAAACCAAACGGATAGTTGTCGCGAAGGTCTTTCTTTGTGGTGAAAGGTAACTTGGTGATATCCTCAATTGTTTGGATATCATCAGGTCTGATGTCCAGTTCCTGCATTTTGTTACGATAAAACGGCACGTTGTGATATACATATTTCACAATCTTGTGCAGTCTTTTACCTTGGAGCGCGCTCATCTCATCGCGGCTCATACATTCTTTGTTAGGATTCCAAATCATTTTTATTGTAATTACGGTTTGCTAAAAGTTTCCTTTCGGGGCAAAAGTACTCTTTTTTCCTTTGACTGCAAAAAAACGAGCATGAAAGAATTACTTTTAACATCAAAATGTATTATTTTTGCATCAACATACTATAATAACCAGAAATAACTATGATTAACAAACAGCTTTTACAGCCTGAGAGCATCGTTGTCATTGGTGGCTCCAACAACAAACATAAGCCTGGTGGCGCAGTTGTACGTAATTTACTGGATGGTGGCTATAATGGTACGTTACGCATTCTCAATCCAAAAGAGGATGAGGTGCAAGGAATCAAAGCCTTCCATGATATGAAGGAATTGCCACCTACCGATTTGGCTATTCTTGTGGTGGCTGCAAAATATTGTCCTGATTATGTTGACTATCTGGCCGCAGAAAAAAAGGTTCGTGCATTCATTATCATATCTGCTGGCTTTAGCGAGGAGACCCACGAGGGAGCTCTGCTGGAGCAGCGTATTTTAGATACTTGTGAGAAATATGGCTGTGCGTTGATAGGTCCTAACTGCATAGGTTTACTTACCCGTTTTCATCACTCGGTGTTCACCAAGCCTATTCCTCACCTCAATCCTAAAGGCGTTGATTTCATTTCGGGAAGTGGTGCTACAGCGGTGTTCATTCTCGAGAGTGCCGTTACCAAAGGCTTGCCTTTCAACAGCGTATGGTCGGTGGGTAATGGCAAACAGATAGGTATTGAGACGGTGCTGGAATATATGGATGAACACTTTGATCCTGAGCACGATTCATTGATAAAATTGCTCTATATCGAGAATATCAGCGACCCAGATAAGTTGCTGTATCACGCTACATCGCTCATACGAAAAGGTTGTCGTATCGCTGCCATCAAGGCTGGTTCATCTGAGAATGGCAGTAGGGCTGCCAGCAGTCATACGGGAGCCATTGCCTCAAGCGACTCTGCCGTGGAGGCTCTATTCCGTAAGG
>JAEEOD010000290.1 GCA_016284115.1 Bacteroidaceae bacterium | reverse complement strand
AACCGCTGTCCAATTTGTGGAGGGAGCGGGCGAATGTGCCGTCTTCTTGATTATAAGTTGCCAAACCTCCCCTACGAGTGCCGAGGTGTGAATTGTAATCGGTACCGTAGAACAGATCTGCTGTGCAACGATGCTTAGCAATGGTGCCAAAAAAACCTCCCATAAATGTAGTATATTATTATTTGTTTAGTCTCAATACTAGTATTGAAGGTGCAAAGATAGTGCAAATCGAATACAAAGCCAAATTTTATTTGGAGTTTGTTGAGATGCAGCCTATCTTATCTAAAGATAGTTATTTTTGTTGATAATTTCGTAACCCAGACTGCAAGAATTCTACATATTTTTCTACATCCTCATCATAGGAATATGACTTATTTAGCGGTTTGCCCTCATTATCAATCAGTACGTAGAATGGCTGAGCATTGGCGCCAAATTTCACCCTCTGCAGATAACTCCATTTGTCGCCCAGCGTACGCAAAGTACGTTCCTTGCCGTTCTCTACAACCTTGATAGGTTCTGGCAACTTGGTCTTGTTATCAACATAGAGGGTAATCAGCACATAGTCATCGTTCATCAGACCACCCACTGTGGGATCAGTCCATACGGCCAACTCCATCTTACGGCAATTCACGCAACCATAACCGGTAAAGTCGAGCATCACTGGTTTCCCTACCCTTTGGGCATATTCCATACCCAAATCGTAGTCATCAAACTGTGCTCGAACTTCATTCTTATAGAGATTGAAATCTTGCGTGTACAAAGGAGGAGCAAAAGCACTTACTGCTTTCAATGGGGCTCCCCACAAACCTGGTACCATATAGACGGCAAATGCCAAAGATGCCAGTGCCAAGAAGAATCGAGGCACGCTGACACGAGTGTTATCGTCGTCGTGTGGGAACTTGATTTTGCCTAGGAGATAAACACCCAACAGGGCGAAGATGACAATCCACAATGACAGGAACGTCTCTCTATCCAAGATATGCCAGCCATAGGCTAAATCAGCCACAGACAGGAACTTCAGCGCAAAAGCAAGTTCGATGAATCCCAATGACACCTTGATGACATTCATCCAGCCACCCGACTTTGGCATCTGCTTGAGCCAAGAGGGGAAGAGGGCAAAAAGGGTGAATGGCAATGCCAAAGCAATAGCAAAGCCCAACATACCGATGGCTGGGGCCACAATACTGCCGGAGGTGGATACTTCTACCAGCAGGAAACCGATGATAGGACCTGTGCAAGAGAAAGATACCAGTGCCAAGGTAAATGCCATAAGGAAGATGCTCAGCAAACCTGTGGTTTTCTCGGCTTTGCTATCTACAGCATTGCTCCATGATGAAGGCAAGGTGATATCAAATGCGCCAAAGAATGAGATGGCGAAGACTACCAGCATCAGGAAGAAGAAGATGTTAAAGATGGCATTGGTGGAGAGGGCATTGAGGGCACTGGCTCCGAAGAGAAGTGTTACCAGCAATCCTAATGCCACATATATCACTACAATCGCCAAACCGTAGGTGATGGCATCGGCAATACCTTTTTTCTTGTCTTTGCTTCGCTTGAGAAAAAAGCTGACCGTCATTGGAATGATGGGCCACACACATGGGGTGAACAGCGCCAACAAACCTCCCAAGAATCCAGTCAGGAAGATGTAAAGCCAAGAACGGTCGACGGTGCCTGCAGATTCGCCAAAAGCACGAAGCTCGGAAACAACGGGTTGCCACCAAGCTGACAGACCTTCGAGCACCTCTCCTCGTCCTGCAGAGGGGTTGCCAGCAGTGGATGCTTGTCCATCATCCATTGTCTCTTGGGTTTCTTCTGGGGTATCTTCTGCTGGGGCAGCTACCTCAGCAGTACCTGTAAACATGAAAGGTACTTCGCTGGGTGGCAAGCAGTTCTGGTCGTTGCAGGCAGCATATTCCAAATAGCCTTCCAAACGGTAGGTACCTCCTTCCAGACGGATGCGCTGCACAAATTTGGCGTTATTCTCGAAATAGCGCACATCCATACCGAACAGTTTGTCATATACAGCTTGTTCATTGCCTACGGGCAACAGTTTGCCATCTTCATGCGCACCAGTTGCACGCTCTAAATTGAATGAGGCTGAAATAGGGCCTCCCTCGCCCAGATCAGCAGAATAAATGTGCCATCCTGGGTCTATGGTGGCTGTGAACACGATTTCAGCCACATCGTCGGAAACTTTATTGAACTCGGTACGGAAACTAACAGGATCCAGTATCTGGGCCTGTAACATTATTGTGGTCAGGAATAACCCTATAACAGACAGTAGTCTTTTCATTAATTATGAATTGAAAAATGAGATTTAAATTGAATAATCCACGCAAGCTCTGCTTTCCTTTACATCGGCCAGCAACTTAGCTGCTGCCACATGAGCAGAATGAACAGCATAGGCCTTGACTTCTTCCAATGTGTCGAACTCACTGTAGAGGGCAATGTTCCACTGCTCATCGGGGTTGATATTGATGCCCACCTCTACATGTTTGATAAAGGGGATAATGGATGGCAAAGCTTCAATGGCTGACTTGAATTTCTGTGCTACAGCTTGTTTTTCAGCTACAGGAACCTCATTTTTCAGCTTAAAAAGAACAATGTGTTTTACCATAATATTGTTTATTAATATTTTTACTTATCTTTGCGACAAAGATAGTGCAAATCGAGCGGAGAACAAAATAAGCTAGCTTATTTTTTTATCCCGAGATGCAGCCTATCTTATCAAAAGATAGTGCAAACCGAACACAAAAGCAAATAAGCTCGCTTATTTGTTTTGTTGAGGTGCTTATGAAAGATAACTTTTTATAGTATTAAGAAAATGTTAATTATTGGTATCGCTGGCGGAACTGGTTCTGGTAAGACCACCGTCGTAAAAAGGATCATGGAGAAGTTAGACAAGGACGAGGTAGTGTTGTTGCCACTGGACTCTTATTACAAGGACAGCAGTCATGTGCCACCTGAGAAAAGACAGCAAATCAACTTCGACCACCCCAATGCTTTCGACTGGGATTTGTTGCGTTCTCACATTGCCTTGCTGAAAGAGGGGAAGAGTATTGAGCAGCCTATATACGACTACCTAACTTGTACGCGTCAGCCGGAAACGATACATATTGAACCAAAGAACGTGATTATCTTCGAGGGCATCATGTCGCTGTACGACAAGGAGATTCGTGATATGATGGATTTGAAGATTTTTGTAGAGGCCGATTCTGATGAGCGACTGATTCGTAACATCGAACGTGATGTGGTGTCACGTGGCAGAACATATCAGGCTGTGATGGAGCGCTATACAAGGGTGCTCAAGCCTATGCATGAGCAATTTATCGAGCCTACCAAGCGCTATGCTGACCTGATTGTGCCACAGGGTGGACAAAACAAAGTGGCAATCAAGATACTGACGATGTACGTGAAGAAGCACGTGAAGGACTAAGCTTTGAGAACTAGGACGTTGTACATATTATTGGGGATACTCTTGCTGGGTATCGCTTTGGGATGCAACCAGCAGCAAAAGGAGATAAAGCCTGTATATGACTTGGAGCAGATTCAAGACAGTGGGGTGCTGAGGGTGATTACCCTGTATGGCTCTACCAGCTATTTCCAGTATCGTGGACAGGAGATGGGTTTCCAGTATGAGTTGGCAACTCAGTTTGCTGAATACTTGGGGGTAAATCTGGAGGTGATAGCTGCCAATAACATTGCTGATCTGACAAGGATGCTCTTGCAAGGTGAAGGCGACTTGGTTGCTTTCCCCCTGCCCTACACTGCTGAATGGAAAAACAGCGTAGAGTATTGCGGCGAGGAGTCCATCACCCATCAGGTACTGGTGCAACGTAATAGATGGCGCCCCGCTCCACTGAAAGATGTGACGGAACTGATTGGTAAAGAAGTATATGTGAAGCCTGGCAGATTTTTGCAACGCATGAACAACCTGAACGAAGAATTAGGTGGTGGCATTATCATCCACAACATAGAAAGTGACAGCATTTCGTTGGAGGACCTCATTTCTCAAGTGGCTCAAGGAAAGATTGATTATACTGTTGCCAACAATGATCTGGCTAAATTGAACCAAACTTATTACCCTAACTTGGAAGTGAGTATGGCAGTGGGTCACGACCAGCGAGCGTCGTGGGCAGTGAGAAAAGAATGTGTACAACTGGCTGAGGCAGTGAACAAATGGCATGATGAAAATGTGACATCCCCCAAATATACTGCCAGCATGAAGCGTTATTTCGAGCTGAGCAAGAGCAAGACGCTCTTCCCTATAATGTCAGTGAAGGAAGGAAAGATATCGCCTTATGACAACCTGTTCCGTAAATATGCCAAGGAGATCGGATGGGATTGGCGCTTGTTAGCTTCTCTCGCCTATAATGAATCGAATTTCGACACGACTGCTGTTTCGTGGGCAGGAGCCAAGGGTCTGATGCAGTTGATGCCTAACACTGCTAAAGCGATGGGGGTTCCTGAAGGCATGGAGCAGAATCCTGAGGAGAGTATCAAGGGGGCTGTGAAATATATCGGTCTTACTGCAGGCTCGTTTAGGTCGATACCTGAGCCAGAGCGCATTAAGTTCATTTTAGGCGCTTACAACTCGGGTACAGGCCACATAACCGATGCGATGGCGCTGGCAGAGAAATACGGTGCCAACAAATATATATGGGACGACAATGTAGAGAAGTACATACTGCTCAAGAGCAACGAAGAGTATTACACAGACCCCGTATGTAAGCATGGATACTTCCGAGGTATCGAGACGTACAACTTTGTACGAGACATTACCCAGCGCTTCGAGCGGTATAAAGAAGTGATTAGGGAATAAAAAAGAGGCTGCATTTCTGCAGCCTCTACTATTTCTAATAGGTATTGTTCTTTAGAACAGGAAAGTAACACCAAAATTAGCGCCGAAGCGGCTAAAGCCATTGTCAGAAACGATATACTTAGCTTCACCACCAAGCTTTACGTTATCTGCAACATAAAACTCAATACCACCACCTAAGTTCAAGCCAAGTCTAGTAGGAATCTCATGATTGAAGAAAGCAATGTTAGCACCAGCCAATGGATAAATATTGAAAGATGGAGCTACTGAAACTACATAATGCAAGTTAGCATTAACGTCAACCATAGAAATATCTTTCTTCTTGAAGAATAAATCAGTAGAAAGATCACCACGAAGCTGATCTACAAGACCGTACTGAAGTTTAACGCCAATACCGAACTGTCCATTCCAATCATCATAAACGCCTTGTACGCCAAAGCCTGTTACACCTTTCTGAGCAAAAGCAGCTGCACTCATTGTGAGCATTGCTACCA
>JAEEOD010000023.1 GCA_016284115.1 Bacteroidaceae bacterium | reverse complement strand
GGGCTCGCGACAACGGTATGACGCTCTACGACCTGCTGATGAACATCTACAAGGAGTACGGCTTCTCGAAGGAGGTGACCATCAATGTGGTACGTCCGGGTAAGACGGGTGCCGACGAGATTAAGCAGATGATGACCGACTTCCGCGCTAATCCGCCAAAGGATCTGGGCGGTTCGAAGATTGTGCTGCAGAAGGACTTCCAGCTGCTGGAGGCTAAGAAGGCCGACGGCACTATAGAGAAGCTCGACATGCCCGACAAGTCGAACGTGCTGCAGTGGTTCTGTGACGACGGTACGAAGGTCTCTGTACGCCCCAGCGGCACCGAGCCGAAGATCAAGTTCTACACCGAGGTCAAGGACGCTTCCTTCCAGGGTGCTGCCGACTACGAGCGCTGCATCAAGGCTGCTGAGCAGAAGATTGAGGGCATCAAGAAGAGCCTGAATCTCTAATCAAAGGCTCTAAGCTAACCATCAAGTGGGTGATTCGAAAGAGTTGCCCACTTCTTTTTAGTCCAAAGGAACTAAACGGGCGATCCAAAGGAACTAAACCGCCTGTTTACCGGTTGAGGATTAAAATCGGGGTTTTGAGAGCGTTTTTCTGTTGCGTTGGATGGAATTAGGAATTAAAAAGGTTCATATCTTGCAGTTGACATGTGAAAGAAAAATTATTTACAAATTGAATCTGCTTAAATCAATAAATCAAAAATCAGTTTATTCTATGAGCTATATTATTTGGGAGAAAAATATTTATTACTATATATAATATATATATTATATATAGTAATATAACTAACTTCAACAAAACGCACTTATGCAAGCGTTTGAGCCCCAACAAAACTGATATCTGATTTACTGATTTTATTTGTAAAACATAAACGTAAAAACAACGCGAAATGCTTGGTCGTTTCATTTTTTTTTCGTACCTTTGCCCACAAATATGTAAACCGAAGTTAAACCAATTAAAAACGATAAACGATATGAAGAGAACATTAGTAAATCGACAAAGCACGACAAGAAAGCTCCTCCAGCTTTTCTTACTCTGTGCAGTGCTGCTGGCGCCGAAAGGGGCGTGGGCGCAGGATACCTATGACTTGTGGATAGGTGATAATCAGGTGACGAGCGATAACAGGACTTCAGTACCTGGATCAACAACCGGTATCATTTCCTTTGATCCTGAGAACAATGTCCTGACATTGAATGGCGTAACAAGCGAAAGCCACATTAAGAGTGGCTTGTCAAGCCTGACAATAAACTTGGTAGGTACAAACACAATTGGCATAGCAGGAAATAATGCTGTTTTGGAGTCAACTAATAGCAATGCACCACTGACCATTACGAAAGAAGGCTCTTCTGCATCATTGACTATTTCTAATCATTATTCAAGTGGTGCACAATATCCGGTAATATTTGGTTTTACTTCTGTTTCTTATCCAGAACTAAGCCTCATATCATCGGTACCAACAACCTATGAATATGTTGTAAGTGGTAATATTCAAGGTAAAGGTCTTAACTATCTCTATAAAGGCTATGCTCTTCCTCCTTCACCGGTGACTTTTTCAACGGAGACGGCATACCAATTGTGGATTGCTGGTTACCAAGTGACTGAGAGCAACAAAAACAATGTTACAGAAAGGGATGTTCCTCAAGTTACTTATACGCCTGCTAGTGGTAACAATCCTGCAAGGCTGACACTTCTTTCTGCAAATATTGAAGGAAAGATATATTCCAAAGATGACTTGGAAGTGTATTTCGTTGGCCAAAATACTATTACTGCGCCTGATACAGCAGCAATCATTAGATCAATTGATAATACATCTAAGCTATATTTAACCAATGCAAATAATACAAGTTCCTTAGTTTTGTCAAATGATATATCGGGTTCTCAATCAGTAATTCATAGTTTTACATCTATAGAGTTGGCCAATGGACTCTACCAGGAAACGAGGCAGCCTGTGAACTACGATGCCACTCCCAATGTAGGATTTGTTGACAAAGTATCTGAATTGTCAGTACCATACCTAAAATATTCTACGACTTCTAATTATCCATTATGGGTTGGAGGTGTTCAGGTAACTAGCGAGAATGCTTCAGAGATTGAGGCTAACACTATTAATGCCATGGGAGTATCTTTTGATGCTGCAAATAACATTTTAACATTAAACCAATCGTATATTTCGATGGAGGGAACAGCAGGTTTCCCCGTAGTGAG
>JAEEOD010000289.1 GCA_016284115.1 Bacteroidaceae bacterium | reverse complement strand
AGAGGATGGTTTTGAAAGAATTGAAGGACAAAGGAGCATCATACAGACAACTGGAAAGATTGACTGGTGTTGGACGTGGACTGATACAAAAACTGTGATGCCATTGACCTGTCCCCGTGGCATACCGTGGCATACCCGTGGCATACCGTGGCATACCCGTGGCATAGTTCATTGGGCTGTGCTTTGGATGTTCTACTATGAGTCGTGGGTTGGTACAGGAAAATGGATGGGAGGTGGTCATGGCAATTGGGATGTGACGCCCCCAAACAGGAAAAAGAATTGTGAGCATTTGTAGCTTTAGAGCGAGACAAGATAATATTCACGAAAAAAAACGATGTATATGGATATTCTAGAATTCATCACTCATAATATATGGGGTATCATACTCTTTAATATTGTATGTGGTGTTGTAGGCTCTATAATAGGTTCTCTCCTATACAAAGCGGCCTTACATAAATATAAAAGAGGAAGATTCATTAAGAACCTAGTCAAAGCAGGAATTTATTTTGGAAGTGGCAGCAGGACTGTGTATGCTCTGAACAAAACGTCTTTTCATCAAATCTTATTAGTTGGTGATTATCTTCTTGATATTTTATTGTCCTTGTTTAAGCTGCTAATGTGTGGTATTGTTGTATTGGTACTATTAATCATCTTAAGAGCTTACTGGATTTCTGCACCTATCATTATCGGCGTTGCTGGTATATACTGTGGTATTGAGTACCGCCGCTTGCGTGATTATTTAAAGATCTACCACCAGCTGTTTGAATATGTTTATGGTGAAGATTACTTTAAATCCGAAATGGAGGGAATAAAACAGTATTGGGGTAAGATGACTAACCGAGATAGTGAAAGCGTAGTTTGATGTTATTTTGCACGATGACACAAGACGAACATTGGGTGTAAAGTACCAGAAGATGGTTGTAAAATCATGGGGCGGTTCCTGGTGTGTCAGGGGACAGGTCTGACATGAACGATGGCTGAGGGATGATGTAAGAGGTAAGATGGCTTAACGAAGTCTGAGGTCTGAGGGATGAAGTAAGATGTCTGAAGGATAAACGAAGGCTGAAGGCTGAAGTCTGAGGCTGATGGAAGGAGTATAAATTAACTAAAACTATTGATATGAAGAAATATGAATTGATGGCATTGCCGTATGCACCGGAGGCATTGGAACCGGTGATTAGTGGATCACGGGACGGTTCTTTGATCCGGTCTTAAATAAGTGATTAAAGTATCCGATAAGGGATAAAAGTCATTAAAGTGATATATGCCGCGACAGGCGAGGAAGGAATCGGGAACGGGTATCTACCACGTGATGCTTCGAGGCATCAACAGGCAGGATATCTTCGAGGATGCGGAGGACTATATGCGTATGCTCAGATGCATGCAACTGATGCTGGAGCAGTACGATGATTTGGGCAACCATTTGCCGCCTCTCTGCACGTTTTATGCCTACTGTCTGATGTCGAACCATGTACATTTGTTGCTGCGCGTGAATCAGGAGAATATAGGCAGCACCATCAAGCATCTGGCTGTGATGTATGCCATGTACTACAATCAGAAGTATTCACGTTCTGGTCATGTGTTTCAAGATCGCTTCAAGTCTGAGCCGGTGAACGATATGGCTTACTTTGTGACGTTGCTGAGATATATCCACCAGAACCCGATTAAGGCGGGGATAGTGGGAAAGGTAGGCGATTATGACTGGAGCAGTTGGAAGGAATATGCTAGTGAGGTTCCTGCGGCACTGAGTCTTTGCGCTACCAATGCCATTCTGAAGCGGATGAGTTTTGATGACTTGAAGAAATTGGTGGAGGCTCCGCTGGAGGATGGTGTACAATGTCTTGACCTTAATGAGAGTGTAAAGATAAGCGTGGGAGACCGCGAGATTCGTCAGCACTTGTTAGATTGTTATGGCATTGCGGATTCAATCAAGGTTCAGGAGTTGGACAAGGAGAAACGTAATGAGATAATCATCAGTTGTATGGAACTTGGCGCTGGTATGCGGCAGTTGTCCAGACTAACTGGCGTGACATACGGTGTGATTAATAGGTTAAGAGGGAAGAAGTAAAAACGGATCGAAGAACCGCATTCTATGCTAAATTCCAAACATTGATTGATATTTAACTATATATTTAACACTTGAGGAGCTAAGCTCACCTCATTACTCTTT
>JAEEOD010000288.1 GCA_016284115.1 Bacteroidaceae bacterium | reverse complement strand
CTTGACTATAAAGGATGTATGTCGTGTATGGCATGTAAGATTAAGGGTAAGGCATCGAATGTTTGTAAATTCAAGGATGCGCTGACACCTATACTTGAAGAAATTGCTGAAGCTGACGGATTAGTGTTGGGCTCACCAATTTATTTTGGTGATGTAACTGGTCAGATGCGCACATTTCTGGAACGTCTGGCTTTTCCATGGCTTTCCTATAATGATTATAGCTTGACAGCTCCAAAACGTCTGCCTGTTGTATTGGTGGAGACCATGAATGGAACTCCTGAGATGAATAACTGTCAGGGCTATGGTTCGATGGAGAACTGCATTAAAGCTGCCCTTGGAGAACCAGAACGCTTGATTGCTTATAACACATATCAAGTGAAGAACTACGATCGCTTTGAGCTTGCTGGTTTCTCAGAAGAAGCTAAGCGTCAGTGGCGTGACGAGCATTGGGAGCAGGACTTGCAAAAAGCTTTCGAAGCAGGAAAAATGATGGCTGAAAAAATATAGTTTATGAAGGGTTTTAAATCTAATGCGTGGTTATTGCCACAACCCGTGCTGATTATCGGCACTTATGATAAGGAAGGTAAGCCTAATGCTATGAATGCTGCTTGGGCTGGTCATTGGGATGCACACGAGATTATAATCTCACTTGGCTCTCATCAAACTACGGACAACCTTGCTGTTAATCCAGAGCTCACAGTTACTTTCGCTACTGCAAGTACTATGATAGCTGCTGACTATGTGGGTATCGTCAGTGGAAGGAATACTCCTGACAAGTTGGAGAGAACAGGGTGGACAGTAGAGAAGGCTCCCAACGTGAATGCTCCTGTATTCAAGGAATTTCCCATGACATTGGAATGTAGCGTGAAACAAAAGTTAGATGAGAGTGAGACAGGGTATTATCTTATAGCAGAAATCGTGAACATCCTTTGCGATGAGAAGTATTTGGCTGAAGATGGCAAGCCTGATGTGGAAAAAATGGGACTGATTACCTTTGACCCTGTACACCATACCTATATCCAGCTTGGCAAAACTGTAGGCAAGGCTTTCTCTGATGGTAGACAGCTGAAATGAAGAATCATTCTTTTTTTTGCTTAGAGTATTGGATGTAAGATGAAAGAAAGAACCATCCACATAAATGATAGGATTTGTAAGATTTATCAATCTGAGCAGGCTGAATGTTTGTTGATCCAACCCATAGATGAGCATGATCTGGAGGTGTTGAACAATGAGGTGACTATGATTCATTCTTTGGTAGATAAGTCCTTTACATTTGTAGCTTTCGAAATAAAGGACTGGCAGAATGAACTTACACCTTGGCCTGCCCCTCCTGTCTTCGGGAAAATTCCTTTTGGGGATGGAGCTGTAATGACTCTTTCATTTGTGTTGGAAAAACTGATTCCTCAGTTAGCACAAAAAGGCTTTTACAGTAAAGATACTATGCGATGTCTGTTAGGGGGTTATTCGTTAGCTGGTTTCTTTGCCTTATGGGCAGGTTATCAGACAAAAGTTTTTGATGGTATTGCTGCAGCCTCTCCATCTGTTTGGTATCCTCAGTGGATTGATTATGCGGATAACCACAAACCTATTGTGGCTGATATCTATCTTAGTCTCGGAGATAAGGAGGAAAAGACGAAAAATCCAGTCATGACACAGGTCGGAAACTGTATTCGCAGGCAACAGGAACTGTTGGTGGCTCAAAGAATCAATACTGTGCTTGAGTGGAATCCTGGTAATCATTTCCAACACTCAGATGAAAGAATTGCAAAAGGATTTGCGTGGCTCATCAATCAAAGATATTAAAATGTTGTTGGTTTAACTGGCTGATGTAGATAGAATTATAGCTGTTTATTATAGAAGATTTAAGAACATGGGAACAACGAATGATAGATCTCAGCAAATTATACGAACCAGTTGGATAGGTATTATAGCTAATGTGTTGTTGGCTGGTTTCAAAGCTGTAGTAGGTATTCTGTCAAGTTCAATAGCCATTATAATGGATGCCGTCAATAATCTGAGCGATGCATTGTCGAGTGTTATCACTATAGTAGGCACGAAACTATCACAACGTCCAGCTGATCGCAAGCATCCTTTTGGCTTTGGACGTATCGAGTATTTCAGCGCCATCATCATTGCCGTTATCGTACTGTCTGCAGGTATTACCTCATTTATTGAGTCAATCAAGAAGATTCTCAATCCTTCAGAGCCAGAATACACTACAACTACACTTGTGGTCATTGTGGTAGCCATTGTGGGAAAACTGGTGTTAGGGCAGTACGTCAAACGAAAAGGTGAATTTTTGAAGAGCGATGCATTAATAGCTTCTGGCTCAGATGCCTTATTCGATGCCATCATTACATTGGCAACACTCATCTCTGCTGGTGTTATGCTGCTGTGGGGCGTTTCGCTTGACGGAATTCTTGGAACTTTGATTTCTTTAGTCATTATTAAGGCAGGTGTAGAAATGTTGGCTTCGCCTATTAATGAGCTATTGGGTACCAGTATCCCTGCTGAACTTACCAACGAGATAAAGAAAGAGGTTTCCAACTTCGAAGATGTGCATGGAGTGTATGACCTCATCTTGCATAATTATGGTCCTGATGTGAAAATTGGTTCACTGCACATTAATGTCTATGACACGATGTCGGCTCACGATATTCACGGTCTTACACGCAAAATCTCTACACAGTTGTTCGATCATTATGGCATTATCATGACCGTTGGCGTATATGCAATAGCTACAGGGAAGAATAGACGTACTGAATTGCAATCTACTGTAATGCAGACACTTTCATCTCATCAGGATATTGCTCAAGTTCATGGCTTCTACTACTCAGAAAAGGATAAGATGCTATCTGTTGATGTTGTCCCCGACATTTCTGTTCATGACGATACTACTTTTGTTAGCCGACTTACCAGTGAGATACAGCCATTGGTGCCTGACATGCAGGTGGTCATCGTTGTAGATCACAATTATAGCGAATAAAGATAATTAATCAAGTTATTATGATAAGTATATCGCCCCTAGTTACAGGGTATCTGCCACCAAGTTCCTGTGAAACCAGAAATTCCACAGTTTCCCGCATGTCTACCTGATTTTGTGCATATGCCTGCAAAGCAAATACGAAAACAAGTGACAATATAAGATGTTTATTCTTCATAATTCTTGCAATTACAAAATGATAATCAGTCTTATCCTCCTTTTCTAAATTTCTTGGGAGATACACCTAGTTGTGTCTTTACAAATTTGCCAAAGAATGAGAGGCTTGGGAACTTCATGTCATCCGAAATTTCCTTGATTGGCTTATCAGTATATTTCAGTTGTCGCACAATGGCATGGATAGTTGTTTCGTGAATCAAAGCAAGTGCTGTTCTTCCACTCATCTGCTTTACAACTGACGAGAGATATTTGGGGGATACGTACAGCATATCGGCATACTCCTGCACGGAACGAACACGTCCCTCATGTTCAGCCAGTAATTGCAAGAAATTTCTGAACAAGACATCACTTTGACTGGCTTGATCATCTTCATCAAAATCTATACTCTCCACTTTGTTGGTTAGAGCCAGTAACTCAAATACCACGCTGTGTACAAGCGACATCATAATGGCTTGGTGGAAAGGTGAACGTTCACTGTGTATTTTCAGGTTGGCCAATTCGTAGTAATGGCTAAACAGTTTGACATCTTCATCGTTAACATCCAGCACTGGATTGTTAAGCAAGAAATAGAAGTTTTTCCAAATGTTTTTTGTCATAAATACCGAGCTATTCAAAGCACGGGTAGAAATACCGATAATTTTTACCTCGAAATTGTCGGTCAGTTTCATGTAATTGGAATATACGGTATGCGGCATTCCCAACATCAACTGGTTGCGTTTAAGTTGATATCTCGTGCCGTTCATGGTCACTTGCCCAACGCCAGACAAACAGAAAATCACGATAATAGCTTCTACCTCGACAGCACCCATCTTGATGGTAGGTAGCTTCTCCACATTTTCAATCAGGAAGAGGTCACCGTCTATATAATCAACGTAATCTTCGTTCTTTAGGTATTCTATGCTAATCTTTTTCATGGTATGTAATCTTCAATAAAACGATTCATTTCATCAGAGTGAGCTTCAACATCTTGGTAGAGTTTTAGCTGGTTTTTGGTACGTACAAGATTGTGCTCAGGATATGCTATTTTATAATAAGTATCGCCATTCAGATAATCGGCAAGGAACCTTATACACTGCATGTATGGGAACAAAGCAGCTCCGTATGGCATTTTGGCGATTTCTTCATCAGTTAGGAATGATTGGGCACTTTGTAAGTATCCTTTTGTAAATGCTTTGAAAATAAGCATATTGAACCCTACGTTATTCAAATCAGCATCATCTTCATTGGTGTAATTTGCGGCAGTACGCAGAAAATCACCATAATCTGAATAGATATGACTGGGCATCACGGTGTCGAGATCAATTACACAGAGCACCTCCCCTTGTTCGTTGAACAAGATGTTGTTCACTTTCGGGTCACAATGGCAGATTCGAGTAGGTAAAAAGCCGTTACGTAGCCATTCGGAAGCTGCACTCATTGATGGGCTGACATCTATGATTTGCTTACAAATGTCTTGTACTTGGCTCAGCCTGCCAGCCTTGTTGTCGCTCATGGCATCTTCCAATTGCTTTACTCTTAATTCAATGTCATGAAAGTGGGGGATAGGTTCTCCTAACTGGTCTGGAATATCTGCCAACATAGCTTCAAAGCGTCCAAAAGCTAAGCCTGCTGATAATGCAGTTGATTCGTTTACAACATCGATTGTCTGAGTACGTGCAATAAAAATTGACATGCGCCAATAACTCTCACCATCAAAGTGATATGTCTTGCCGTTCTGGGTAAAAACGAACGTCAAAACTTTTCTATCTATATCATTGTCTCCTATTGCTTGCAGTTTGGAACGAATATGTCGAGTTACCTTTTCGATATTATCTTGCAACAAATCTACATTTTGGAAGATATGGTGATTGATGCGTTGTAGAACATAGTCAGGTGTGTCGAACTCTACAGTACTTACCAAAAAAGTGTCGTTGATAAGTCCATTACCCAATGGCCTGATATCGCTTACAGTTCCCTGTATATTGAATTGTGAGGTTATGTTGCGTAAATCTTTCATTCTGCAAAAGCGTATGAGAATCCCTTCACCTTGTCTTGTCCGCCACGGGTGAAGTCGGGTATTTCTACTGGCACACAGCCATTGTCCATCGAGATGGCAGACAATTCCCCAATGCAGCACCATTCTGCCAAGTCATATACATCCATATCCAGCGGCAATCCATTGTGTAGGCAATATACCAGTCGGTAATCCATGATGAAATCCATACCACCATGACCTCCAACTGTCTTAGCTGTTTCCTCCAAATCTTTGGTAAGAATAGGGCTCCTATAAGCCTCCATCACCTTGTCCTTGGCTTCATTGGTCAGTGTTACCTCATAGCGTTCGTCAAACTTCTCAGGTAACAGAGAGCGATCCAGTTGCTCAGGCAGCACGCAGAACTGCTGCACAGGATATTTACCTGCATAGCCTTTCGTACCCACCACTTGGTACATACGACTATAGGGCCGTGGCGTCATTACGCCATGCTCCAACAGGATGGTAGCACCGTTCTTTGTCTTTATCATGGTAGTGGTCTCGTCACCATTCTTAAAGTCAGTCACCGTTTCACCAGTAGTTTTCTTGATGTGAGCGGGGCCATTCACCGCCTTGGTATCCATTGCTACTAAAGTTTGCAACTGGTCGCCTCGGTGTATGTTCAACACCTGACAAACAGGTCCAAATCCGTGAGTAGGGTAGATGTCGCCACGATGTGTGCGATTGAAATCCATGCGCCAGTTGTTCCAGTATTCTTCCCAATAAGGGTCCAAATTATGCAGATAAGCACCCTCTACATGCAGCACTTCACCAAACACCCCTTGCTGTGCCATGTTCAATGCTGTCAACTCGAAGAAATCGTAGCAACAATTTTCTAGTTGAATACAATGTTTACGGGTACGCTCTGAAGTGTCAATCAACTTCCATATGTCTTCCAGTGAGGTAGCTGATGGTACCTCGATTGCAGCATGTTTGCCATGTTCCATAGCATAGAGGGCCACGGGTACGTGGTGAATCCAGTCGGTAGCAATATACACAAGGTCGATATCATCGCGTTCGCACAACTGTTTGAACACTTCTGTATCACCACTATAAGCTGCAGCCTCAGGCAGTCCTGCCTTACGTAATATTTCCTGACACTTCTCTACATTTTCAGGTAGCACGTCACACAGTGCCACCACTTGGGTGCCTGGAATATGGGTAAATCGTTCTACAGCTCCCGGTCCTCTCATACCCAAACCTACAAAACCAACACGCACAGTTTCTAATTTGGGAGCCGTGAGTTGCAGCACATCCTCTTGCCCAGCAGGACGTTGAGGAATTACTGTTTTGATGGGTTCAAATATTTGATTCTTCTCTTCAGGAGAAGATGAGCAACTGGTTATCAGTAATCCAGCTACTATAATACCGAAAACAGAGCGAATCATAGTTGTCTAGTCTTAAAATTGGTTATTATAGTTCAAAGGTAAAGAAAATATTTAAAAAACAACGTATGTTTCCAACTAATTCTTTAACTTTGCCTAAAATTTAACGATTATGCTGAAAAAAATCATTATAGGGTTATGGGCTTTGCTGGTTATTGGACTGGTAGCCATGTTGTTGGTGTTTACTGGCATCGCCAAAGGATGGATAGGCTATATGCCACCTGTAGAAGATTTGGAGAATCCGAATTATAAGTTCGCCACCGAAGTTATTTCTGATGATGGCGAGGTGCTTGGCACCTATTCCTATAGCAAAGAAAACCGTGTGTATGTGGGCTATGACGAGATAGCTCCAAATTTGATTCATGCACTGATAGCTACTGAGGATGTTCGTTTCAACAATCATTCAGGCATCGACTTCATTGGTTTGGTTCGTGCCATCATTAAGCGTGGTGTGCTGATGCAGCGTAATGCCGGTGGTGGTAGTACTCTTACCCAACAACTCTCTAAGCAGCTCTATTCGCCTAGTGCGAGCAGTTTCATGGAGCGTGCCATGCAGAAACCTATCGAATGGGTGATAGCTGTCAACTTGGAACGCTACTATACCAAGGAAGAAATTATTACCATGTATCTCAATAAGTTCGACTTCCTAAATAATGCGGTAGGCATCAAGACGGCAGCGTTCACTTATTTCAACTGTACCCCTGCCGACCTTAAGGTAGAAGAAGCTGCCACGTTAGTGGGTATGTGTAAGAACCCTTCTCTCTACAATCCCGTGCGTTTTAATGAACGCTCACGCAGTCGCCGCAATGTCGTATTGGGACAGATGGAGAAGGCTGGATATATTACCCAACAAGAGGCCGATTCACTCAAGAATCTTCCATTGACGCTACACTACAACCGTGTAGACCATAAAGAGGGTATAGCAACCTATTTCCGCGAGTATCTTCGTGGGGTGATGACAGCCAAGAAGCCAGTGAAGTCTGACTATCGTGGCTGGCAGATGCAGCAATGGTATGAAGATTCCCTCGACTGGGAAACCAATCCTCTTTATGGCTGGTGCGAGAAGAATGTCAATAAAGATGGTGAGAAATACAATCTTTATACCGATGGTCTGAAGATTTATACTACTATCAACAGTCATATGCAGCGCTATGCTGAAAATGCTGTGGAAGGTCACCTCAAGGACTTGCAGCAGCAATTCTTTAAGGAGAAGGCTAAGTCTAAGACGGCTCCTTTCACTCGTAACCTTTCCACTGAACAGGTGAAGGATATCATGGATCGTGCCGTACAGCAGAGCGACCGTTACCGCAACATGAAGAAAGCGGGTGCTTCCGATGCTGAAATCGACGAGGCATTCAATACCCCAATAGAGATGTCTGTTTGGAGTTGGGATGGATTGAAAGACACCATAATGTCGCCGCTTGACTCCCTGCGCTACTATAAGTATTTCCTGCGTTCAGGTTTCATGTCGATGGATCCACGCACAGGTCATGTTAAGGCGTATGTAGGTGGACCTAACTACAACTATTTCCAATACGATATGGCTATGCAGGGACGTCGTCAGATAGGTTCAACGGTGAAGCCATACGTCTATACATTGGCCATGGAAAACGGTTTCTCTCCTTGTGATTTGGTACGTCATGTGTCATATACCTTGCTGGATGAGAACAACCGTCCTTGGACTCCTCGTAACGCCAACCACAGTCGCATTGGCGAGAACGTCACCATCAAGTGGGGTTTGGCCAATTCCGACAACTGGATCACTGCCTACCTCATGAGCAAACTCAGTCCTTATAGCTTGAAACGACTCATCAATAGTTTTGGTGTGCGTAATCAACAGATTGACCCAGTGGTTTCCCTCTGCTTAGGCCCATGCGAGATATCTGTGGGCGAGATGGTGAGTGCATATACAGCTTTCCCCAATCATGGTATCCGAGTGGCACCTGTATTTGTGACACGTATTGAAGATGCTGATGGAAATGTTGTAGCGACTTTCTATCCGGAGATGCAGGAGGTAATCAGTGCCTCAAGTGCTTATAAGATGCTGGTTATGTTGCGTGCTGTCGTCAACGAAGGTACTGGTGGTCGTGTGCGTCGTTTAGGCATCTCTGCCGATATGGGTGGTAAGACTGGTACTACCAACTCCAACTCAGACGGTTGGTTTATGGGCTTTACTCCGTCCTTAGTGTCTGGTTGCTGGGTAGGTGGTGAAAACCGTGATATCCATTTCGATACGATGACCTATGGTCAGGGCGCTTCCATGGCCTTGCCTATTTGGGCAGCTTATATGAAGCAGGTTTATGAAGATCCAACATTAGGATATGATCAAAGCGAGAGCTTCGTGTTTCCAGCCAATTTTGATCCATGTAGTGACGATGGTGTCGATATGACTGATAATACTGTCGCTGTAGGACTTGACGAAATCTTTGAATAAAATTATGAAATACATCTTATGTATCGGTAGTAATACCGACTCTGAGAATAATATGAAACTGGCGGTGAGTGAACTCTCTCGCCAGTTCCCATGTATTCGTTTCAGCAGTGAACAGACTTCCGAACCCATGGGCACTCTGCGTCCCGATTGGTTCCTTAACCGTGCTGCTAGGTTTGATTCAGATTTGCCTTATGAAGAGGTTCGTGCTATCACCAAAGAGATAGAACGCATGGCTGGTCGTACGCCAGATGAGAAATTTCAGGAAATCATCCGTCTCGATGTTGATATACTGCAAGCTGGCAACCAGCGATTCAAGGAGCATGATTGGCAACAGCCTTATGTGCAACGTCTGCTCCGTCAACTCGACATGCGATTCGTAGGCATAATTCCTGCCCGTTATGCATCCACTCGTGTCCCAGCTAAG
>JAEEOD010000287.1 GCA_016284115.1 Bacteroidaceae bacterium | reverse complement strand
AGTTTGTGTCCATTCACAAGAATAAGTACGTATTTGTTACCCAAACCGTTCATCATCAGGTAGGATCCCATAGATGTGGGATTAAATGAGAGCGAAGGCACCATCATCGTCATCGCTTGCTGAAAATCTGTGATGCCGGCTCGTTTTATTTCGTTGGCGGTGACAACGGCCACTGGAGCAGTGGTGTTTTTCAGTCGCTGGTGCGTACCAGTACCAGTCACAACCACTGGGTTCAATTCAAATTCTTTGGCCACATCGGGATTCTGTCCCATGCGCCTTACTGTCGAGCTATCTTGAGGTGTTGTCAGAATTTCGTCAGCATAAGCTGTTAATGTGGTTAGTGATATAGAAAAAGCCAGAATTAAAAATTTAGTCATGATACATTCTAATTACGTAGAAACGGGGCGTACCCCCAAAAGGGGGTAGTCCCGTCTTTTTTAACTTAACTGATATTTAAAATTATGCTAGAAAAAATGCATTAATCTTCTGTTTCTCCATCGTAGAAGAGATCCTCTTGAGCAGCCTTGGTGTGCTGGATCCAGATTTTCACGATGTCAGGATATTCACCCAGACCTTGCAGGATACAGTCTTCCAATGTGCAGTCATAACCTGCTTCTACCAAACGATAGCGCCAATAACCGTCATCCTCTTCAGGCTCTTCCTCATGACCTGCAGCCATATCGTTGTTGATGTGGTCACCGGCAATTGACATCAATGGGTGCAGCTTCACCTTGGTACCTTCACCGTAGCCCTTAGCCTGCATGCGCTCCATCATCTCACCGATATAGTTGTCTTCCATATCTACAGTAGCTACGAAGTAGTGAGGGTCAATCTTCTGCAGTGCTTCTTCCATCATTGTGTAGCGAGTGTTACCATCCATTGTGTTATAGTCTTCAGGATTACCGTGACCCATGAATGCTACCACATCACCAGCAGCTACGAAATCCTTACCAACTTTGTCGTGCAGGATCTTTGCTACATTGTCAACATCCTCCTGAGCATAGAGCAGTGGGGTACCCAGAGCTACCTTTACACCCTCGAACTCACGCTTGCCGTCACCATCCTGGTCGGTATTGTGGAAGTCTTTTACTACACTTTGAACACGCAGGAACTCCTCACCAGGAATCACGTGCAGAGACTGAACGTCAATCTGTGTGTAACCAGCGTTACCCAGTGCCAGCATGTAGAACAGTGGACTGTAGTAAGGACCATAGCCTTGAGAGATCAGTTCGTCATTAGCAGCAACACGGTTCATGATAATCTCAGAGGTAAATGCGAAATAAACATCACGATCTGGAAATGCTTCCTTGAACTGATTCTTCACCTTTTGGAAAGTCTTCTGAGGCTCTTCCCAAGTTGAACCGAAGCTGATAAGCAGCAGTGCACTGCTCTTTGATTTGTTAGCAGTAACTTCAGCAGTTACAGCATTCATCTTCTTATCCCAAGCTGACTGCTCTGGTTCTGGAGTAGGTTCCGGATCAGGAGTAGGAGCAGGAGTTGGAGTAGGTTCTGGTACAGGTTTGTCTTCGTCAGAACAAGCCCCTAACGAAATAGTCATTGCTGCGATAGCAGCCATTGCAAAAAACTTAGATAGTTTCATAAAACAAATGTTTTTAAAAAGTTATTTTAATAATTTATTCATCCGTACTGTTGCTTCTGGTCCTGTTGGCTCTTAGCTGCTTACCAAATTGCAAGGTAAGCGAAGCATATACTGTTCGCCCTGGGGTAGTGGTACCATAGTTCAGACCATGAGGCGTCGTTTCATAATAGTTAAATATATTGTCAATGCCGGCATTGATATCGGCCTTGATCTGTTTCGTCACGTTAAACTGATGACGGGTGTTGAGCCTCCAAATCTGATAAGCTTTTCCGTTACCGTCATCCTGGTAGTAGCGTTTGCTTTGGAAGCGTCCGAACAACCCCACACTCAGGCGATACTTGTTGTGGTTGAAGCCTTTGTTCCATGCAGCACTGAAAGTACCACGATGATGCGCCATACCGTCAATCACCACGTCCTTTATCGTGATGGCCTTGCCGTGCTTGTCCTCACCAGATAGATTGGCATTGGTATCCAGATAACTGTATCCACCAGTAAGTGTCAGCGATGAAATAGGCATCCACTTGATGTTCAAATCAACGCCAGTAGTGCGTGCATCATCCATATTCTTGTATTGGCGCACACGGTTGGGGTCGTAAGCGATGATGATGTCGCCAGGAGCCTCACGCGTAGGAATCGTCACTAGCGTAATCATATTGTCCAACCAGTTCATATATCCTGTTACACTTACATTGAACTGTTTGGTGTTATATTCCAGTCCTGCAGATACATAACGGTTGGTCTGCGGGTTGAGGTTGAGGTTACCCATGTTGAGGATTACAATGGACATCTGTCTTACGTACAGATAGTGCAATTCCTTCAGGGTAGGAGTTTTGAAACCCTCTGAGTATGTTGCCCTCAAGTTGAAGTTGCCCAACTTATACATCGCTGAAATCTTGGGCGATACCTTAGAGCCAAACTCCTTGTTCAGCGTGAGTCGCACACCTGCTGTAATGTTCAAGTTGTTAATACCCGACCATTCGTCCTGCACATACAAAGCACCCGTATAGTCCGATGCCGTATCGCCAGTATCCAAGCGTTTGGGCGCCTTGAGCCAGTCGTACTGGAATTCACCACCAACACTCAATCTGTTCATCCCAGGCAGGTTGAACACACCCTTTGCAGTAGAAAGCACACGCTCCTGGTCGCTCTGCAGACTTCTGTCACCAACTTCCCAAATCAGTGGACGGTTAGGGTTATCAGGGTTATACTCCCAAGTCTCGAACGTATAGTCGTAGTAATAGTTGTGCGTGTCGTAGTTGATATCCAACGTGATATAGTTGTGATTTCTCAAATCAAGACGACCTCCACCAGCTAAAGAAGTGTTCTTGTAAGCCAAGTCGTAGGTCTTGTAGTCAGGTACCCCACGAGGACGATAGATGCGCTTGCGGTAATACATTCCCTCAGCATAAAGGCTCAAGTTCTTTGCGGGTTGGTATTCCAGACGTTCCTCAATTTGCCAGTCGGTATAACGGTTGGCCGTCTTGTTGATACTGTTGGTAACTGGCTTTTCGTATTTACGGGGATCCTCCACAGTAGTGTTTTGCCACCCATCCGAATGCTTCAACTGGAAGTTGGTGATACTGGTTATCTTGCCCAACCTGAATTGTGCCGTATTGCTCTGTCGCAGTTCGCCATACGAACCACCTCGGGTAGTGTTCGACAAGAAGATGTCGTCCGTAGTATTCTTCTTGGTGATGATGTTGATTACTGCAGCCATAGCGTCGCTGCCATATAGGGTAGAGCTTGCACCCTTTACGATTTCTATCTTGTCTATGCGGGCAGGATCAATCAGTCCGAGGTTGTTCTGACCACCCACGTCACCATGAATCTTCTTACCGTCAATCAGCACCAGGATATAGTCATTGCCCAATCCACCCACCTGCATCTGACTGCCCATATCACTCTGGTTGAAGTCGAACGATGCACTGAGCGATGACAGAATCTCCTCCAATGACGATCCCCCATAGCTTTCCAGCATCTTTCGGTTGATGACCTCGGTCTGCACAGGCGCATCTTTCAGGAAATGCTCCGTGCCAGTACCCGTCACCACCACCTCGTCAAGCATCAACGACAATTCCTCATTGGACTTGTTGTCGATGATGCTCTGTGCTGATACATGCATGGATAGCAGGCATAAACAGCCCGTTACAACAAAATGTCTGTATTTCATACAATTAAAAATGTGACATTCATTGTTCCTTACCTGGGAACTCTGTCATTCTCGTTTTGGAAAAGGTAGGTATTCTGGCTCTCCTCAGTCTGCAGGGCCTTCCCATTGCAAAGCAACAGTGACGCTTGTAGTTGCAGACCTCTTCTGTTGAGGATTACAGCTGCAGGAACAGCTCAGGTCTTTCACCTGATTCCCTTGAAGCCTTGTACGAAAATACAATGGCTTGCCAATTCCGATTGCAAAATTAGTGCATGCCGAACACAATTCCAAATTTTATTTGATAATTATTGAGGCGAAGCCTAATTTATCTAAAATTAGTGCAAATTATTTCTTTCCCCCTCTATCTTAATAATAAGATAGCACGTTTTTAATAACAAAAAATCATTCCGAAATGTTTGTTCCGTTATTCGGTTTGCTCTATATTTGCAGTATGAAAAAGTTGCATCCCATCATGTTTGCTGGCACAGGCAGCGATGTTGGCAAGAGCATCATTGCTGCTGGCTTCTGCCGTATTTTCAGGCAGGACGGCTATTGCCCTGCACCCTTCAAAGCACAGAATATGGCGCTCAATTCATACGCCACTCCCGAAGGCTTTGAGATAGGTCGTGCACAAGCCGTACAGGCCGAAGCTGCGGGCATCCCTTGTCATACTGACATGAACCCCTTGCTCCTGAAGCCCCAGAGCGATCATACCAGTCAGGTGGTGCTCAACGGCAAACCCATCGGCAACCGTCATGCTTACGACTATTTCCGCAAAGAAAGGCGTGAGGAATTGCGTCAGGCAGTGTGCGAAGCCTACGACCGTCTAGCGCAACGCCATAACCCCATCGTGATGGAAGGTGCGGGCAGCATCTCCGAAATCAACTTGCGCGACAGTGACCTCGTGAATCTCCCTATGGCGATACATGCTGGAGCCGATGTCATCTTAGTGGGCGACATCGACAGGGGTGGGGTGTTTGCCAGTGTCTATGGCTCCATCGCCTTACTGCGTCCTGAAGAACGCAAACTCATCAAAGGCATCATCATCAACAAGTTCCGTGGCGACCTGCGCCTCTTTGAGAGTGGCGTCAAGATGTTGGAAGACCTCTGCCAAGTGCCTGTTCTGGGTGTGGTGCCTTACTATAAGGATATCTATATTGAAGAAGAAGACAGTGTGGCGCTGTCCACCAAGTCGATGCAGGTCGAACAGGGAAAGGTGAATGTGGCAGTGGTATTGTTGCGTCACCTCAGCAACTTCACAGACTTCAACGTGTTGGAGCGGGACCCACGCGTGCACCTGTTCTATACCAACAACATCGAAGACCTCCAGAAGGCCGATGTCATCATCCTGCCAGGCAGCAAAAGCACCATCGACGACCTCTACGAACTGCGTCGCAACGGTGTGGCGCAAGCCATCATCCGTGCCCATCGTGAAGGAGCTACGGTCTTGGGCATCTGTGGTGGCTATCAGATGATGGGTGTAGAGGTGCTCGACCCCGATCATGTTGAAGGTTCCATCGAACGCTTGCCTGGCTTGGGGCTGTTGCCTATAAGCACCTCGATGACAGGCGAGAAGGTGACGCGCCAAGATACTTTCCGCTTGGCGGTGAATGGTGCCGATACGGGTATCATGCAGGGCTATGAAATCCATATGGGAGAAACCAAACCTGTGCAAGATGCAGCCTCTTCGCCACTGAACACCTTTACGGACGGTCACTCTGACGGATACTTTGTCGATGCCAAATGCATGGGTACTTATATTCACGGCATCCTCGATAACCCCGTCTTCATTGATTTCCTCCTCCGCCCTTGGCAAGAGAAGATGGATAAAGTATCAGAGACGTTTGACTATCAGGCGTTCAAGGAAGATCAGTACGACAAGCTGGCAATGCATATCCGCCAGCATGTAGATATGGATAAGGTCTATCAAATACTTACGAGCCATGATTGAAGGACACGGTGACGACAGCTATCGCTATGATCATCCCATTGTGATGAACTTCAGCTCCAACATCTACAGTCATGCAGATCTGAGCGGATTGTATGCCCACCTGCACGACAGGATGGGGGTGATTGGCAACTATCCCGAGCCCGAGGCGCACACGTTGGAGAATAAGTTGGCTGGCATGCACCACATTGACAAGGACAGTGTACTGGTCACCAGTGGTGCCACCGAGGCCATCTACCTCATAGCACATGCCTTCAATGGACAACATGCTCAGATGTTGCAACCCACCTTCAGTGAGTATGCCGATGCCTGTATCATGAATGGCTGCAAGGTGAGTGCTATTTATCAGTTGCCTACCGAGCTAGAACGTTTCCGCATAGAGAATGGAGTAGGTATGTTATGGCTTTGTAACCCCAATAATCCAACAGGTAATTTGGTGGATAAAAGATATTTGCAAAGTTTAGTTGAAGCAAATCAGCAAGTGTTGTTCGTCGTCGATCAGTCGTATGAATGGTTCGTCCAAGCGCCACTTTTTACAGCATCTGAGGCCCTGCAATACGACAATCTGTTGCTGTTGCACAGTCTTACGAAGCGCTATTGTGTACCTGGCATCCGACTGGGTTATGTCACTGCAGCACCACATCTGATACAGCAACTTCGCACACACAAGATGCCTTGGTCCGTCAATGCCTTGGCCATAGAGGCAGGACATTATTTGTTAGAGCATGATGTCAAAGGCTTGCCTGTTGTCGATGCCTATTTGCAAGAGGCACAACGCCTGCGCGACAGTCTCAATGCCTTGGGTGCCTTGCAGGTGTGGCCCACCTCCACGCATTTCATGCTGGTGCAAATGCGGTATGGTAATGCTACAGCCTTGAAACATTGGTTGGCCAACGAGCATGGCATCCTGATTCGTGATGCCTCCAACTTCGATGGGCTTGATAATCGTTTCTTCCGCATCGCAGCACAGGATCCTAAAGAAAATGACCAACTTGTTGCAGCAATTAATGAATGGATAAAACAATGAAAGCAATTCAAGTCTTAGTAGGTTTGTTATTGGATGTGTGGTTAGGCGACCCCGCCTGGCTCCCACATCCTGTTGTCGGTTTTGGCAAAATGATAGCAAAGGGTGAAAAGGCACTAAACAAAGGCCAACACAGAAGAATAAAAGGCGCTCTCCTTGCCATAAGCCTCGTACTGTTAACCTTCCTCGCCACATGGGGGTTGCTCAGACTCTGTTCCATTATTAGTCCCTGGTTTAATACGGTAATCCAAATTATCCTGATATTCTGCTGCTTGGCAGGCACCACCCTGATAAGAGAAGTACGCGAGGTGTTTATCGCATTAGATCGCTCCTTGGAAGACGGTCGTCAACAAGTTTCCCGTATCGTAGGGCGCGACACCACCCAACTCACTGACCAGGAAGTACGTAAAGCAGCACTTGAGACTTTGGCAGAAAATCTCAGCGATGGTGTCATTGCCCCCTTATTCTGGTACATACTTTTAGGAGTGCCAGGCATGATGGCCTATAAAATGGTCAATACACTCGACAGCATGATAGGCTATCATTCAGAGCGATACCTGCAGTTTGGCTGCTTTGCTGCCCGCATGGACGATGTTGCCAACTACTTACCAGCACGTCTTACTGCCCTGTTCATGGTCCTGGCAGCAGGCAAGCCCCAACTATTAGGCTTCGTTAGGCGTTTTGGCAAGTGTCATGCTAGCCCTAACTCTGGTTATCCAGAGTCTGCTTTGGCAGGCATCCTCGACTGTCGCTTCGGTGGTCCTCATATCTACTTTGATGAACTTTTTGAAAAACCCTATATCGGTACCAATGACCGCCCCCTTACCACTGAGGATATGAACAAGGCGGTTAGAATAAATCGCCTCTCAGAAATAATTATGGTACTGATAACTGTTGCACTGAGTTGGAGATAAGATAAACTTCGTCTCAATTAAAAAAATATGCTCACATATTTTGTTCTGTGTTTGACTTGCGTTATCTTTGTGTCGTATTCATAAATTAATAAAGAAAATGAGAAAGTTATTGTTAATGATGGCAGTGGTATCTGCCGCTATATTGGTTGCTTGTAATGGTAACAAGAAAGCTAATGAAGAAGTAGCTGCCCCTGAGACTACTGATGTTCAGAGTAATTATGAGACTGATGTGTTCTCAACTAAGAGTGGAAAGAAAGTGACAATATATGCTTTGATGCATGCGAGTGTACGTGTGGTGTATGATGGAAAGGAGATTGAGGTTGACCCTGTGTCGAAATTGCGTGATAGGACGGTTGATTATACTGCTATGCCTAAGGCAGACTATCTCTTTGTGACACACGAGCATGGCGACCACTATGATGCAGAGACCATCAAATTGCTGTCAACTGAAAAGACGCAGCTGATAATGAACAAGCGTTGTGCTGATATGTTTGGCGCCGGACAAGTGATGGTCAATGGTGACAAGTTGCAAATTGCCGATGACTTTACGGTAGAGGCTGTGCCTGCCTATAACTACTCTGAAGCTAACCTGACCAAGCATCCGAAGGGACGTGACAATGGCTATATCATGACCATAGATGGTCTGCGTATTTACTTTGCCGGTGATACGGAGGATGTTCCTGAGATGGATGCTATCAAGGATATCGATGTTGCTTTCTTCCCTTGCAATGGTCCTACGATGACTGTTGAACAGTTTGTACGTGCTGCTAAGCTCATCAAACCGAAAGTGCTGTTCCCTTATCATTTCAGTCAGACGGATGTAAGCGTAATACCTGCTCAACTGAAAGAGGATGGAATTGACGTTAGACTTAGACGCTATTAATTCACTTGACAAGAAGTCGTGAGCGATGGATGTATTGGATTTGATGAATCGTGATAAGTTTGCAGCTAATGCTGGTTGTAAGATAACTGAGTTAGATGAACAGCATGCGGTGGCTGAGATGACGGTGATGCCAGAACACCTGAATGGCGGTGGCGTTTGTCAGGGTGGGGCACTCTTTACGTTGGCTGATTTGGCTATCGCTGCCTTGGTGAATAGTGGTGGCAGACTTACTTTTGGTATCAGCAATAACATCGTTTTTGTCTCGAGTGCCAATGTGGGTGATCTCCTTCGAGCTGAAGCGGTGTGGGTGGCTGACCATCATAAAATTCCTTCTGCTGAGGCAAGGGTGACCAACCAAGAGGGACGCCTTATTTGTCATGTTACTGGAATGGGATATAGAAAGGCAACATTAAAAAATATATAAAAATATTTTGTTCTGTCTTCGGCTTGCACTATCTTTGCACACCACTTGACGTGATTGCGGCAGTAGCTCAGTTGGCAGAGCGTTGGCTTCCCAAGCCGAAGGTCGCGGGTTCGAACCCCGTTTGCCGCTCGAAAATCCCAATGGGATTTTCCTAGAATAATACCTTGTGCGCTTCTTTGTGAAAAGGGGTGCACTTTTTTTGTGGCTTATTTCTGGCGTATGCTGAAGGTCTCAATTCTTCGTTATTAGCACCTCTTTTTCGTTTTTGAGTGGAAAAGAGGCGTTTTTTCTTTTCTTTTATTTATATTTGCACATAAAGATTAAAAGATAAAAGTATTACGTATGAAAGAGAATGAAAAAAGAGCTATCAGCCGTCGCCACTTCTTAGGCTTGATGGGAGCAGGAGCTGCAGCTGGCGCTATGACGATGACGGGGTGTGCACCCAAGAAAGATGCGATGTATGACCCTGCTGGTCATCACACTACGCCTGTGCCTACTGACCAGATGACATATCGTACCTGGCCTAACTTGCATAACGACCGTATCTCTCTCTTGGGCTACGGATGTATGCGCTGGCCGATGATCAATGATGCCAACGGCAGACCTCAGGGCGTTGACCAGGAGCGTGTGGAGGAACTGATAGACTATGCTATTGCGCACGGAGTGAACTATTTCGACACATCACCTGCTTATTGTATGGGCCTCTCTGAAAAGGCTACGGGCGATGCGCTGAAGAAGTATCCGCGTGAGTCTTATTATATCGCTACCAAATTGTCGAACTTTGACCCAAGAACGCAGTCTTATGAGGGTTCGAAGGCGATGTATGAGAATTCTTTCAAGGAGCTTTCTACTGACTATATTGATTATTACCTAATGCACGTGATGGGACAGGGTGGTCTGGAGCCTTCTAAGCGTCGTTTCTTCGAGAATGGCATGTATGACTTCCTGAGGAAAGAGAAGGAGGCTGGCAGAATCCGTCACTTGGGTTTCTCATTCCACGGTGACCAGGAGACGTTTGACTGGTGTATGCAGCAGCATGATGCTGGCAATTATCCTTGGGATTTCGTACAGATTCAGATGAACTACCTCGACTGGCATCATGCTGTTGGGGCTTCGATGACGGCTGAATATATGTACGAGGAACTGACCAAGCGTAACATCCCTGTGGTGATTATGGAGCCTCTGTTGGGTGGTCGATTGGCAAATATTCCTAATCACTTGGTAGCGCGCCTGAAACAGGCTGAGCCTGAGAACAGTGTGGCCTCATGGGCATTCCGCTTCTGTGGTTCGTTCCCTAATGTGTTCTGCGCTCTGAGTGGTATGACGTATATGGAGAACCTGCAGGACAATATCCGCAGCTTTGGTCCGTTGAAGGAACTGACTGTTTTCAGTTTGCCCTCTGGAATGTCGCAGTCCTCGATAGCGTATAGCAGAATGTACGACTGCGGTACGCCGAGTGCGGCCTGCAGCTTTTTCATTGTTTCCATTGGCGGGTGCGAGC
>JAEEOD010000286.1 GCA_016284115.1 Bacteroidaceae bacterium | reverse complement strand
GCTGAAGCCCTCAACTCCATCGTCCGAAAAGCCAAGAAGGAGGGACTTGATGAGAAGTCGCCTCGTACTGATATTGAAGAGTATATAGGATCGGATGCCGTTAAAGACTATGATCCTATCAAAGACTATCTGGAGCACCTGCCTGCTTGGGATGGTCAGAACCATGTGGCAGGATTATTCTATAGGATTCCAGGACTTACTTCTGAACAACTGAAGTGGTGCAGCACTTGGCTTCGTTCTGCAGTGGCGCATTGGATAGGGATGGACATGCTTCATGGCAATGAGTGTGTACCTGTCTTGATAGGTGCTCAAGGATGTGGAAAGAGTACCTTTGCTGTAAGGCTTCTGCCTCCAGAACTGCGAACTTACTTCCTTGATCATATCAACTTTGGGAATAAGTTCGACAGCGATATGGCCTTGACGCACAACCTTTTGGTGAATATCGACGAGTTTGCCAATATGGGAGCATCACAGCAAGGAAAGCTGAAGCAGATACTCTCAAGGGTGAAGGTTAATGGAAGGCCGATTTTCGGAAAGAGTCAGGAGGATAGAAAGCGCTATGCTTCCTTCCTCGCCACTACCAACGATGAGCATCCGCTTTGCGATCCTACGGGTAGTCGCCGCTATCTATGTCTGAGAGTACCCAAAGGTATGTTCATAGATAATGAGACGCCCATTGACTATCCGCAGCTCTATGCGCAACTGCTTTATGAGCTTCGAGAAAAGCAGATTCCTTATTGGTTTAGTAATGATGAAGTGGCAAGGATACAAGAAGTAAACCAGCCCTATTTCAAGCATGTGGACTTGGAAAGCATGATAGCAAACTGTTTCCGATTGCCTAGTGACGAGGAACAAGGACGATGGATGCTTTGTAAGGATGTGATCATTGATTTACAGCAGCAATATCCCATGCTCGAAGGAGGCATGTACACCAGTGTGAAGATAGGAAAGATATTGAAGTTCATGGGGTTCGACTCCCAACACAGTAAGCATGGCCAAAAGTACCTTTTAGTCCCACGCAAAGCTGCTTAAAGGGTGAAGGTGGGTGAAGGTAAGGTGAAGGTAAAGCCTTCCACCTTCACCCACTTAACTTACTGACATTCAATGTAATAATCGCCAAAGGTGAAGGGTGAAGGTAAAAATGCAATTCCGTGTATTACGACATTCCTTCACTATGCTCACAAATGTTCATCGCTGTGAGCAAAAATGCTCATAACTATGAGCAAAAATGTTCACAGTGAGAGCAAAACAAAAAAGTAACTAATAAAAATAGACTACAATGTTGAAACTAGATCAAAACACAGTCTGCCCTCTGGCAGCATGTCCGCAGTGCAGCCAATGTCTGCGCTACAAGAACTACCTTCAAGTACGCAACAAGGAGGTCAGCATGACGGTGGTAAACACCGAGTTAGTAACCCCCACGTCCGAGGGCTGTCCCTACCTGCTCGTCAGGAAGAGCCAGCGCATCGCCTACGGCTTTGAGCGCCTAAGGAATGAAGTGCCACGCAAGCACCTGTCCATATTGCCCACCCTCATGGGCTTTGGCAGTCGTGCCAGCTTCGAACGCCGTTGGCATGGCTATGACAAATTTGGCTTAAGTCCGTCAGAGCAGCAGCACGCCCTCGAAGTCTTTAGCTCCCTTGGCGTGGATACCTCCATCGGCTTCGACAGGTATCGGGAAGAGGAAGTGGTAGTGGAGCCAAACAAGTAATTATTTGGTGGAGTGGTAGAATTTATATATCTTTGCGCCCCAAAATAATAAGAAACATATATGAATACGACCACTACTACCAAATTCAACTACGAGGTATTCGACCGTCAGATGATTACCCTGATAGAGATGAGTTACCATTTCATCTACAACTACGAAGACCATGTTTTTCTGGAAAATGTCATAGACCTGCGCTCCCTCTGCATGAAGGCAGCCCGCCTTTGTCGCATGACCGACCAAGACCTGGCCCTGCAGCAAGAAGACTTCACGCACCATCGACGCACCAAGAATCAAGACTATGTGGCTGAGTTACCTCTTCTGATCAACGAGTTTTTCTCTTTCATGATGAAAACCTTGAAGGAAGCCTCGAAGTCAGATACCATAGTCAAAGAGAACCCACTACTCTACATCGAAGGTATCAGCGAACTGCTTCCCACCATTGGCAAATGGTTGGAAACAAACGAAGAAATGAAAGGCACGTACGAATGCTTGACAAGCTTGAATGGCAAAGTGGAAAAAGCATTGAAGAAATCTACCAGTCAGAAAATCTATCCCGAAATCTCATCGAAGGATCATTCTACCGATTTCCTGCATTACTACAATATGCTCACCTATCTGATGTTACATTTCGAACGAATGATGGAGATAACTGGCGCGACAGTCACACCCGAGGAAGCTGAGAGATTGCTCACCAGTGGCGTACAGATGCACAGACAGTCAGAAGAAGGACAGGAAGAGATGCGTCACTACACCTCGATGCTGCACTATATGTATGCCGATGGCATGAGTGCCGAGGACCTCAAAGCCGAACTCAGGAAGTTGGTCAACGACGTACCACAGTCACTACAAACGGCTTTTATGGGACATGCCGACCGTCTGGACTTACTGGGCATGGATCTGCGCGAACTGCCAACCCTACCTAATGAAGAAGAAATCGACGCCCTGTTCTCAGCTTTATGCAAGTACCAGTGGCTATCAGAACTGATCTATCAACTGGAACATCCAGAGGATTCCGACACCATTTTATATAATAAGGTCTTTCATACCAGCCTGAACGGTCGGCCTGTGGACCTTGTGTGGCTGCGTGAGAAGATTGGGCAGATGATTGGCATTGCTTCGCGTAAAAACCATTGGTTCTGCATCTACAGCGTACTGAAATACCACAACTACATCAAAGACCAAACCGCCAAGTACTTTGCCGAGCAGATGCAGCACCCCGACTGGTTCCCTCAATTATCCAAGGAACTGCAGTTCAATGGTGATACCCTCACGGAGTACAACGGCTACCTCAGCGTCACCAATTTCACCATCTGGAATCAGAAAGACTTCGACCGCTACCGCACCCTGCACCATAAAACCAAATGGTCACCCCACCTCTGGCGCAAGTTCCAGAATCTGTGCTATAGTATGAATGAAGTGTTTAGGTAATGCTTACATCATTATCCTTTCTAATTTGTTTTTATACTTTTCCCAATGAGGCATTTCTTTGGAAAGGAGAGCATAAAACTCCTTAGTGTGATTCCTATAGATAAGATGGCATAGTTCATGGGTAATCACATATTCAATGCAGCATCTTGGGGCGCAGATAAGCCTCGGATTTAGAGAAATATTACCTTCTGTAGTACAATACCCCCAACGTTTATCCATCTTTTTGATTGAAACACTTTGAGGTTTCACGCCATAGACGGAGAATTGTTCTATGATAGGTTTTGCATATTCTTGGAATTTGATGTTTGCTCGTTGACGATACCATGTTTGCAAGAGGATGCCTGCATCTCTCTTATGCCTGCATTCTATTTCAATAATATTATTCTGATAGTGGACAGCATTCACATCACTTTCCTTCACTCTTAACATATACTGTCGTCCCAAATACAGATGTGACTCACCACTGATATACTGACGTTTAGTTGTTGGTATTCCAAAGGATTCAAAGAATCGCTTTTGTCTCAGTATCCAGTTAGCTCTTTTATAGACCTTCTTTCGAATCTGTTCCAAATTGGCCTCAATAGGTGCCTTTAGGTGGACAGAACCTTCAGGATTCACACAAATACTCAGAGTTTTTCTCTGCGCAAATTCAATGTCATAGTCGATAGTTGTAGAGCCAAATTGTATGCTATCCTTTATTATCTGATCCATATCTTAGCTACATCTACACAACCGTCAATGATCAAATCCATATCATCAAATGAGAAATCAAGTCCGTACTTTCGCTTGATATTGTCTATCAACTCGTCTTCCAATTCTATTTTCATTCTACCAATAGTATCACTCTTAGACTGCCAATCCACCAGGACGGCATCATCAACTATCACTGTCTTACGAATAATGCGATCGAAGGCGTTTGCAGTAGCAAGTGCCATTTCTTTGATGGATAGTTCTGGGAACAGTCGTTTATATGTTTCCAATGCAATACCATAATAGGCTTTAGCAGCGTTATTGTGTTCCAACTCTGCAGGAAGTTCGCTGTCTGTATGGTTCAGTACATCTTCTTTGTACTGTTGCATTTTTTCCAAGTACTCATTGTCACTCAAACGTCCTTGCTCGTAAGCCTCAATAGCTTCCCTTATCAGTTGAGAGAACTTTTTATAAAAAGCAGGATCAGAATCCATATTCTCCTTAATATATTTGGCTGTACGTGATGCTATTGTATCAGCTTTGGCCGCAGTACCAACAATGTTGTCAACTTCCTTCTGGAAGTTTTCTGTATCGAAGATATTAACCAGTTTTGTGATAATTTTTACCTCATCACTCTCCACATGGCGATTGATCAGTTTCTCTATCCTTGCCTCATATTTTTTATAGTCTATTGCATCAGAATAGCGTAATTGTACGGAAGTACGGAGTTTAGAGAACATCCTCAGATCTTCCTTATAGCGCTGTATGGTTTTCTCTTCAGTGTGTTCATAAAACTCTTTGGTTGAAAGAGCCAATTGAAGGAGAGACGAGAAAGCCGTCAAGCGGTCATAAAATTCATGACGGCGGTCTTCCATCCGCAAAGACTGTGCATAAGCCTCTAAATCCCGTTTGTTGGGAATCGTCTTGAACAAATCCCACAAATCAGCACTCTTCTGAGGCAATTCTGCAATCTTATCGCTGACAGGTGCCAAAGTCTCTCGGAACACTTCTCTGTCATCCTCGTCATATTCAGAGTAGATACTGAGAGCGTCATCCAACTCTGCCAACACACCATAATAGTCTATAATGTACCCATAATCCTTACCTTCGCAAGTACGGTTCACACGGGCAACGGCCTGCAACAAAGTATGTCCGCATAAATGGCGATCGAGATACATGACAGTTACCTTTGGCTCGTCAAATCCTGTCAGTAACTTATCCACCACAATCATTATTTCTGGAACTTCTTGTCCTTTGAATCTGGAAATCAAATTTTCCTGATATTTATGAGGTGTACCATGCTCATCCATCATTTGTTTCCAGAATGCTTTAACCTCTTCAGGCGTATCTCCGTATGCTGTTTCTTCGCCCTCTCTGTCATCAGGGGCAGTAATCAAGACCTCAGATGAAACTTTGCCAATCTCATCCAGATACTTCTTATAAAGAATGGCCACACGTTTCTTGGGCGTTACCAACATAGCTTTAAAACCTGTATCCTTCCAATTGTCTGTGTAATGTTCAGAAATATCTGTAGCAATGGAAAAAATCCGTTGCTCAGTCTGATTAAGGACATCAGTACGTGAGAACTTCTTTTTAAGGTCAACAGACTGTTCTTCTGTCAAGCCTTCACAAACACGTTCAAAGAAACTATCAATCGGGCCTTCTGTAACTGATTGAGGAACGATGCGTCCTTCGTAAAGAAGGGGCACTACAGCATGATCTTCCACCGCCTGTTTCACCGTATAGACAGGTTTAATGATACCTCCAAAGGTAAGGGCCGTATTCTTATCCTTCTTCATCAACGGAGTACCCGTAAAGGCAATCTTACAAGCATTAGGCAATACGCGATTCATCTGTATAGCCATTTCCTTATACTGGCTGCGATGTGCTTCATCTATTAACACAAAGATGTTCGGATCAGTCAATGGCTGCTTTATTTTCTTGATGGCTGTAGCAAACTTGTTGATGATGGTTGTTATCACAGAATCAGTGTTGCTTTCCAACAGTTCAACCAGATTCTTTCCCGTTGTGGCATTCTCCACATCCTTGCCACATTTACGGAAAGTCTTTGTTATTTGAGCATCCAAGTCTGTGCGATCTGTTACCAATACGATTCGGGGATTCTGCACAACGGTAGCAATCTTCTGTGCCAGCATGACCATTGTCAGTGACTTACCACTTCCCTGTGTATGCCATACCACACCACCATTACGCTTGCCTGCCTCAATGTGCTCCACTCGTTCAACAACCTCCTTTACAGTGAAATACTGCTGGTATCGGGCCAGTTTCTTAATGCCTGCATCGAATACTGTAAAGTGATAGATCAATTCCAGTAAACGTTCAGGACGACAAAGATTATAGATGTATTCATCCTGTGGGGTTGGAGTACGCACTTCTTGGCAGCCCATATTCACGATATCCAAAAGCCGCTTTTGATAATCCCGTTCCTCGTCTCTATTGATAAACATTTCACGCCATTTCCCCCAGAACTGAGAAGAAGATCCTGTAGTACCATAACTGGCAAAGTTATTTCCTATTGCCAACAGTAGAGAACTATAGACATACAATCCTCTAATGCCATCGTCTTTCTGATTGCGCAGATGCTGTGAAATCGCCTGCTCTTCTGCACCTCTAATGTCAGGACGTTTACATTCTATAATCACCAAAGGGATACCATTAACGAACAATACTATATCTGGTCGATAGGTGTCTGAAGAACCAGTACGGGTTACGGCAAACTCTTCTGTCACATGATAGATATTGTTCTCTGGGTGTTCCCAATCAATATACCGCATCGTATAACTTTTCTTGTCGCCATCGATGCTCTGTTCAAATGCCTTACCCAATGTCAGCATGTTATAGACAGCCTCATTACCACTGAGATAGCCACCCTCCATAGGCACATTCCTCATAGCGATTACACCGTTTTCGATGTTTTGTTCTGAAAAACGTGCTTCTTTACGCGAACCTATTCTAATAGAGTTCAGTTCTCGAAGCTGTCGTCTCAGCACCTCCTCCAACAGAACATTGGAAGTTTTACCTCCCCGCATAGTCAAAGCCTCATCTGGCGAGATATATTGATATCCCAACTTCTGTAACAACTCTATAGCCGGCCTCTGGCTAATATCGTTTTCCTTGAATGATATTCTATTCATATTTGACCACCTTTTTGACCACCTTTTTGACCACCTTTTTGACCACTTATTTGACCATCTATTTGACCACCTATTTGACCACTTGTTTTTCCAAT
>JAEEOD010000285.1 GCA_016284115.1 Bacteroidaceae bacterium | reverse complement strand
CTTCGAAGATAATCACATTCTTCGGCTCAATATGTATTGTCTCGGGCTGTCGGGTACAGGTGATGTAATCGTAGATGGGTTGCTCGATGCTCTTACCTTCCCTCAGCAAAGCGATGTGCGAGCGCAGCAAATCCCAGTCGAACGCATTGGGATGGTCGAAATTGATGAGTTGACGCTTCTCGGGTGGCACATGACTACTGTCTTTGTAATAGGAGTCCAAAGGTAGCAGCACCACCTCATCCTTGTCCAACTTTTCCATAATTCTCTTCACGACGGTGGTCTTTCCAGAGCCAGTTCCGCCAGCAATACCAATAATTAACATCTTCTTAAGATTTTATGTGAATAAAAAACCTTATATTTGCAGGCAAATATAGATAAAATCATTAAACAAACAAAGATATGGTTAAACACATTGTGCTTTTTAAGCTGAAAAATGAGATTCCAGCTGCTGAAAAGCAGGCTGTAGCCCTGAAATTTAAGTCTGCAATCGAGAATTTGCCGTCGGTTATTCCCTTTATCATTCATGTTGAGGTGGGTGTGAACATCAACCCTGATGAGCAGTGGGACATTGCGCTTTATAGTGAGTTCAATACATTGGAGGAAGTGAAGGCTTACGCTGTTCATCCTGCGCATGTGGCTGCTGCCAAGCTGTTGGCAGAGGTGAAGGAGAGTCGCTCATGCGTGGACTACGAGGTAAAATGAATAATGAATAATGACTTTTCTGAGCAGCGAGTGCAGAGCGATGCTTGCATCGGCTATGCCGAGTCGCGACGAAATTGATGCGAAGCATAATAATGAACAATGAACAATGAACAATTAATAATATATGCATAGGCAGGTGAGGAGGTAGGCGAGTTCGCTGATGAGGAACAGGGCACCACAACAATCACCCGTATAGCCTTGTAGGCGACGTTTCATCAGGCAGGTGAGGAGGATAAATACCACCACAGGAGCCAGCAATGCCCACCAATAGGGTTGGGGCAGGAACAAGGCTACTGGCAAGCAGCCTAACACGATGTTTGCAAAAACTTCCCATCCATTCATACGCTGATAGATGGTCTTGTTCTTCGCCTCTTCTTCTTTTCGTGCGTATGGCAACATATTGATTATGTGAGATGATACGCACTTACTCCACACATCGCCAACGAAGACGATAGCACATAGAAGCGATAGGGGTAGGGCACTCATCTGGGTGAGGAGTAGGAAGTACACAATGAGTCCGATGACGCCATAAGTACCGATATGCGAATCTTTCATGATGGTGAGTATTCGCTCGCGGGTCACGTCACCACCCATGCCGTCGCAGAAATCTGCCAACCCGTCTTCGTGCAGGCATCCAGTGATCAGTAAACGTGCTACAATAGCGATGAGCCAGGCAGCACTAAGGGGTAATACTTGTGCCGAAAGCCAAAGTACGCCCACCATGATGCCACCAGTAAGCCATCCTGCCAGAGGCCAGAGGGGCACCACATGCTTGAAGTGCTCGGCTTCTACTTGCCTGATGCGCCAGAAGGGCAAGCGGGTGAAGAATATCAATGTTGCCAGTATCCTGTTCATCTTAAAAGTATTTGGTGATGGAGGCTTTCTGGAAGCTCTCCATTTCGTTGATCATTCTTACGGCTGAATCGACAATAGGGTAGGCGCAAATGGCACCTGTGCCTTCGCCAAGTCGGAGGCCTAAGTTCAGTATAGGTTTGGCTCCCATTGCATCTAACAACATCTTGTGACCGGATTCGTCGCCACAATGTCCGAATATGGCATAGTGCTTTACGGCTGGATAGAGTTGCATAGCTGCTAGCATACTGGCCGTCATAATAAAGCCGTCGACCAGGATAATCACATGATCTTCGGCTGCCTGCAGCATAGCTCCAATGGCCATCACCATCTCGTATCCTCCGAAATAGCTTATGATTTCTTTGGGAGATTTGTTGCCGTTATAATTATCTACTGCTTGTTGGAGAATCTGCAATTTGCGACTTACTCCCTGTGTGTTGAGACCGCTTCCGGCACCCACACACTGTGCCAATGGGATGTGGGCAAACAGGTGCATCCAGATGGAGGAGGGTGAGGTGTTGCCAATGCCCATCTCGCCAAAACTTAGGACATTGCTGCCTTCTGCTTCGCAACGTTTCACCATCTCGGCACCCCGTTCGATGCAGAGGTTCATCTCTTCCTCGGTCATTGCTGCTTCGTGCAGGAAATTGCGGGTGCCCTTGCGTACTTTCATATTGATGATACCTCGTTCGTAGGGCAAGTCGAAATCTACACCAGCATCTACAATCTTCAAATCAAACCCATGCTGATGAGTAAGGAAATTAACACCTCCGCCACCATGAGTGAAGTGGATGGTCTGTTGCCAGGTTACTTCTTTGGGAGATACACTTACACCTTCGTCGGCAATACCATGATCGGCACAGAAGATGATGTTCTGCGGATGATGCAAGGCGGGGGTAAGCGTTTGTTGAATCAAGCCTATCTGCAAAGCCAAATCTTCCAAGGCTCCTAACGAACCCTTGGGTTTGGTGAGGTTGTTGATTTTGTCAACAAGTGCTTCCTGGATACGATTATCGGGTGGTTGTATATTGAATATCTTCATAAATAACTATTTGATTTTCATTGGTATTCCGCTAATCATCAGTATCACTTCATCGGCTTGGGAAGCCACAAATTGGTTGAACCATCCTTGCAGGTCGGTAAAATGACGTTGGATATCATTCACCGATGTTCCACCCATACCAATCTCGTTGGTGACAAAGATAAAGGTGGCATCTTGGCTGGTAAATTGCAGGAACTCTTCTTTCATGGCCTGAAGGGTGGCATCAACATCATTGTTCAGGTCGAAGAAATAGTTGTTGCACCACATTGTGATGCAGTCGATCAGGACGGTTCGTCCTTCTAAAGCATGCTTGCTCAGTTGCTTTTCTTCCTCGATGTTGGTCCATTCTGGTCCTCTTCTGTCTTGGTGTTTTTGCACTCGTTGACGGAACTCATCGTCCCATACTCGTGCTGTTGCCAGATAGACAGGATTTGTGGACAAGCTCAGAGCCAGTTGTTCGGCGTAACTGCTTTTGCCAGAACGTGCACCACCTGTGATGAGGATGATTTTCTTCATAATCTACTGTTTCTCTTTTTTACCCTGCGAATATACGAATTTTTGAAGAGTTTTTGCTATCTTTGTAAAACAAAATGCAGATGCTTATGAGAAATATCCCACAATTCTTGATAGCGGCTCCCACGTCGGGTTCTGGTAAAACCACCGTCAGTCGTGGACTAATGGCTTTGCTGGTACGCAAAGGCTATAAAGTACAGCCCTATAAGTGTGGTCCCGACTATATCGATACTAAGTTTCATGAACGGGTGTGTCATCGGCCTTCTTACAATCTAGATACTTTTATGGCTTCGCAAGAGCATGTGTGTGAACTATATGTACAACATGCACAGGATGCCGATGCTTGTATGGTGGAGGGCATGATGGGTTTGTTTGATGGCTTTGATCGTGACAGGGGTTCATGCTCAGAGATTGCGAGGATATTAGATTTACCAGTTATCCTGGTGGTGAATGCTCAAAGTGCTGCTTTTTCAACAGCTGCCATTATCAGTGGTTTTATGCATTTCAGAGAGGATGTAAAGATGGCTGGGGTGATTTTCAATAATGTGGGGTCGGAGAAACATAAAGGCATGCTGAAGGAGGTAGTGAACCATCTGAATGTTCCTTGTTTTGGCTATATTCCCAAATGTTCGGAACTGATGCAGCAATCGAGGTATTTAGGACTGGACTTCAGTGAGATAAGTGGTGATGAAGGCTTGGCCGACTTGATGGAAGCGCATGTGAATTGGGAAAGAATA
>JAEEOD010000284.1 GCA_016284115.1 Bacteroidaceae bacterium | reverse complement strand
CTTCAAGGAAATCATTGAAAAAGATAATCATGCAATTTGTCTTTGGGTGGGTACAGGCGAATTATCAAACACATATCAAGATGAGATTAGCAGAGAAGGACTGTCCGATAGGATTATTATGACAGGTGTGCGTCATGATATTCCTCAACTATTAATGGCTTCGGATGTGTTCCTTTTCCCCTCTCTATGGGAAGGTTTGCCTGTCAGCGTGATAGAGGCTCAGGCATCTGGTTTGCCCTGTGTCATTTCGGATGCGATATCTCGGGAAGTCGCAGTGACGCCTTTGGTAGAATGGCATAGTCTGTCAGAACCCGCGGAAGAATGGGCTAACAGATGTTTGGAGGTTGCAGCACAGAATCTTGGACATCGTGAATCTCCTTTGAACTCTTTATCTGAGGCTGGTTATGGTGTACAACTTTCTGCAAAAAAACTTCAGGATTATTATTTGAAAGTTAATGGAATTGGACTATGAGTAATGCATATAAAGATATATTGAATACTGCTGCTAAGAAAAACTCTTTTCTAAAAGAGTTGTCCCAAGAAGAGTCTGCGGCATTGAAGCGTTGCTTATTAGACATTTATCAAAGAATTGCCTCTGTTTGTGCTGAAAATAATTTGGTGCAAATGTTGGGCGGCGGCTCTTGTTTGGGTGCAGTGAGGCATCAGGGCTTTATACCTTGGGATGATGATTTAGACTTGTTGATGCCTCGAAAAGATTATGAATCGTTCATCAATCTTTGTGAGAAAGGTGCATTAGGGGATAACTTTTTCATATCTTATCCCAACAAGAATACGGATTCAGGAACAATGTTCTTGAAAGTATATATGAAAGGCACCTTAATGAAAGGGCTTGGGACAGATGGCACTCTTTATCCTCAAGAGTGTTTTGTTGATATCTTCCCAATCGAAGGGATGTCAAATATTAAGCTTGTTCGAAAAGTGAGAGGATTTATTGCTAATACGATTAGACTTATAACGAATGTAGTGGCAGAGTCGAAACAACGTTCAGCAATTGATGATAGCTTCTATCATTCAACACTTGCGTTGCGTGTCTTTGTGTTTTTGCGGAGGGTACTTGGCAAATGTTGCTCGGTCATTAGTCATAGGAAGTGGGTATATTGGTATGATTCGTTTGTTAGGAATGTCCAATCGGATGAATTAGTGGGAATACCAACTGGCCGTAAATTATATGATGGAGAGACTTTTCCTCCATCCGTTTTTCTGCCCGTGGCAACAGGAACGTTTGAAGGGATGACAGTCTTCTTGCCTGCAAATGTCAAAGCGTATTTGACCAATCTTTATCAGAATTATATGCAGATACCCCCAGAGGACAAGCGTGAACGGCATTTCTTTACGGACTTTTTCGTCCCTTCGAAATACTTTGAAAGAGACTGATAATGTTCGATTTCATTCCACTAAAGTACTATACGTTGTGTTTTGACCTTTTGGTCATGACACTTATATTCTTTTCTTTCATTCAGTGTGTCCGTGGAAATGTTTTTAGCCAGCAAGCATCTTCCATTAACTCAAGTATGGGTACATTGGTAGCTGCATTTATTATTTTGTATATGGGATTCCGGAATCCACATGGCCCTTTTGGTGACACTGTGAATTATGCGCGAGGATTCTGGGCTGCGGCTCATGGAAACGTTCATTTTATATGGGGCGGAAGCAGCGATTTCTTGTTTTATAATCTTCAAAGATTTTTAGCTAAAACTACTGGTGAGATATCTGTATTCTTCCTGACTTGTTCGTTTGTTTATGTGGGTTCGTTGTGGCTGGCTATGGTACGTGTATTTGGGGACCATTATTATATTCCCTTTTTGGTGATATTGAGTATGTTCACGTTTTGGACCTACGGAGTGAATGGCGTCCGTAACGGGATGGGAGCGTCGTTGTTTATTCTGGCACTCACTTTTGTGGATAACTTGCCCATTATGTTCTTTCTTTTCTTGATTGCTTTGGGGGTGCATAAATCTGTTATATTAATGATAGGGGCTGCAACAATAGCATGGTTCTTGAAGAATAGTCAACTTTATTTATGGCTTTGGGTGACTGCCGTTGTCGCCTCATTTATTTCAGGAAATACGATTCAGAATTATTTAGGCGCATTAAGTCTGTTTGGTGAAGATGCGCGTTTTTCTTATTATATGACAACAGATGCCGATCAGCTATTGCGGTGGGAGGGGGTTCACGTCAATATGGGTTTCCGATGGGATTTCCTTGCATATAGTGCTATAGCGGTTGCTGTCGGGTATTACTTCATCTTTAAACGAAAGTTCCAGGACGAGTATTATCATTGGCTCTACAATATTTATCTCCTAACCAATGCGTTTTGGGTGTTGGTGATACGCGCGGCGTTTAGCAATCGTTTTGCCCAGATCTCATGGTTCATCATGCCCGTGGTACTTATCTATCCGTTCATGAAGAAGAGGTTCTTCCCGAACCATGAGCTGATGACGGGAGTGGCCATATTGGTGTTCTATGCCTTTGCATTCTTCACGAATGTGCTCATTCCTGTGATTGGAATATTGCAAGGATAATGTTATTAACGATAACGTTCTTCGAGGTGTCGAAGCGACCGAGGTCGAGCGAACGATAACGATCGCTCGGCGCAAAGCGACGCTTAAGGCTTGAAGAACGAAAACTAGGCGCTCCGCGCTTATATCTTTGTTTGATTTTTAACTATTTGTTCGATTTCTAGCCATCGGCTAACCCTTATATTTATAGTGCGCTAAGCGCATCAGATATTATTTCATTTTATGAAATCATTTAAAGAATTAAAAGACGTTCTTAAAGCAGATAATAAGAGGTTTAATAAAGAGGAAACTTCATGGGAAACTTCAAAAATCAATAGGCACTTTACCTTTTGGTTTAGAGTCGGGAGTTATTTGTTGTATAACGTTAATTATTATAACATAATCTTTCTGAAAATCGTA